>NZ_JAKRLB010000026.1:0-32979 GCF_022664405.1 Micrococcus luteus
GTGGGTCATGAGCGGGCTCTTTCCAGCGGAGGGGTTGTTGAGGAACTTCCATCCTGCCGGGCGGGGCCCGCTCGTCTCATCTCAGCCCGGGCCTCGTGCCAAGAACCTCATGACCCACAACACCTAGCCAGAGGGCTCGCGCGCCCGTCCAGGGCGCGCGGGCGCGGAATAGGAGGGTGCCGTGCCGTGGTTGACTGACGCCAGAGGACAGGGAGGGATCCGCGTCCGCCGCCATCCGGGCGGCGGGGACGGCTCTCCCGCAGACGGACCACCGGAAGGGGAACGAGACGTGCAGGACGCCGCGCCGCTGTACACCCGTCATGAGGGGGCGCCCGTGCCCCCCGGCCTGGGCATGCTCGTGGCCCTGACCGGGCACATGGACGCGGGCCGGGTCGCTCGGCAGGTGCGGGCCGCGCTGCACGAGCACCTGACCCATCGGACCGTCGTCTCCTTCGACGTCGACTCGATGTTCGACTACCGCGCCCGGCGTCCCCGGCTCCGGTTCGACCGGGACCGCTACCGTGATCTGCGCCTGCCCGCGCTCGAGGTGCAGCTGGTCGAGGACCTGCTCGGCCACCCCTTCCTGCTGCTGTCCGGCCCCGAGCCGGACTTCCGGTGGCAGGCGGTGACGGAGGCCGTGCTCGGCCTCGCGCAGGAGTGGGAGGTGGACTCGCTCACCTTCCTCGACGCGGCCCCGCTGCCCGTGCCGCACACGCGGCGGCTCGGGGTCACGACCCACGGGTCCCGCGCCGACGCCGTCGAGGGGCTGTCCACCTGGAGCCCGGAGGCGGACATCGTCGCGGGGCTGCTGCAGATGCTCGAGCTGCGCGCCGAGGAGGCGGACCTGCCGACGGCGGGCTACACCGTCCATGTGCCGCACTACGTGGCCGAGGCGTCCTTCCCCCAGGCGGCCGTGGCCGCGCTCGAGTACGCGGGGGCCGCCATGGGGCTCATGCTGCCCTCGGACGACCTGCGAGACGCCTCGCGGGACATCGAGGCCGAGCTGGAGCGCCAGGTCTCCGGGTCCGGGGAGATCCAGCAGATGATCGCCGGCCTGGAGCGCAACTACGACCAGAACGCCGAGGACCAGGAGCGGTCGTTGCTCGAGACCGAGCAGGGCCTGCCCGACGGCGACGAACTCGCCTCCGCCGTCGAGGCGTACCTCGCCGCGCGGGACGCCGGCGGCGGGTCCGCTCCTGCACAGGAGGACGGACCCGGCCGTCCGTCCACCGGCGACGGGGACTGATCCCACCGCGGGCGCCCGGTCGGCCAGGGTGGCGGCATGGAAGCCCCCACCTCACTCGACGTCCCCGTCCTGCCGGCCCGCGGCCCGGAGGACCTGCTCGCCTACGTCGGCCACGCCCTCGGGCGGTTGCCCGAGGGCAGCCTGGTCCTCCTCACCCTGCGCGACGGGCGCCTGCGCGCCGTGGTGCGGGTCGACCTGCCTCCCGAGGAGGTCGACGTCGGCGCCTGGGCCTGCGCCGTGGCCGAGGTGTGCCGGCGGGACGCAGCCGCGGACGCGACGCTCTGCCTCGCGCTGCCGGACGGCGCCCGGGCCACGCTCGCCCGTCCCGGCTGGGCCGCGGCGCTCGACGACGCCCTGGCGTCCGCGGGTCGCCCCCTGACCGCGGCCTGGACGTGCGCGCGGGGACGGGCGCGCCCCTGGTGGGGGAGCGGCGTCGCCGAGGAGGGCCCGCTCGACCCCCGAGCCGCGCCGCTGTCCCTGCACCTGATGACCCGCGGTTCGGTCTGGGACCGTGCAGCAGTGCCCGACCCGGTCCCGCGCCGCGGTCCCGCGGCGGCCCGGGCCGACGACGCGCGGTGGCGGCCTCCCGAGCAGGACGCGCCCGCGGCACGCCGCGCGTGGCTGGCGCAGTGGGAGTCGGTGCTGACCGGCGCGGCTCGTGACCGCGGCGCGCCCGCACCGGCCGTGCTGGGCTCGCCGCTGACGCGTCCGGCCTGGCGCGACGGCCTGCTGCTCCATGCCGCCGCGCCGTCCGGCGCGGCCACGGGGGATCCGGGGGACGAGGAACGGATCCTCACCGCGGCCTCGGGCCGGGCGCCGGCCTGGGATCGGCTGGACGCCCTGCGGGCGGGGCTGCGCGCGCTCGTGCCCGTCGCGACGCCGGCTGTGGCGGCGCAGGCCCTGGCGCTGGCCGGGTGGGTCGGCTGGGCCCGCGGCCACGGCTCCGACGCGGACGCCCACCTGACCGCGGCGGCGGCGCTGAGTCCCGGCGACCCGTTCGTCTCCGTCCTGCGACGCATCGTGGCCGCGGGGTGCGTCGCCGGCTGGGCGACCGACCCGGCCACCGCGTGGCGGCCCGACGGTGGCCGCCCATGAGAGAATGATGCGGCTTCACGACGGCACGGCCGACCGCAGCCCGTTTCCCGGGTGCGGAATAGATCGGTCTCAGCCGTCGTTGGCACTCACGGACCCTGCAGTCGGCGGGCCCGGACGACGTCGGTCGTCCGAGGCCGCGACTTGACAGGGTCACGTGTCTATGGACTGCAAGGATCCGCGGGTGGCCGCGGACGAGACGGAAAGGCCTCGAGTGACCACTTCGACGACCAGCGGTGTGCAGGACGGCAAGGAGACCACTGCCTCCGAGGCCACGACCACGCGCACCCGCTCCACGGCAGCCAAGAAGTCGGCAGCCAAGAAGTCGGCAGCCACGAAGAGCGCCACGACCAAGGGCGCCACGACGCGGACGACCGCGACGAAGTCGGCGGCGACCAAGACCGCTGCCACGCCGACGGCCAAGAAGAAGGCGACCCGGAAGCCCACCGCGGCCAAGACCACCGCCACGGCCAAGACCACCGCCGCGAAGAAGACCGCCACGACCGGGGGCAAGAAGGCCACCGCGTCCGCCGCCTCCGCCGAGCAGGCCGAGGACGACGAGGAGCTCGTCCAGGCGCGCGAGCGCACCGAGGCCGCGGACGCCGTCGAGGAGGACGTGGTGGCGGACGAGACCGCCACCGAAGACTCTGATGATGAGGACGCGGACGGCTCGGACGCTCCGGAGCGTCCGGCGATGGACGCGGAGGCCGTGACCGGCACGACGGCCGCCACAGGCCAGAAGGTGGCCCAGTCCAAGGGCGCGTTCGTCATGGACGACTCCGAGGACGACGCCCCGGTGCAGCAGGTGGTCGTGGCGGGCGCCACGGCGGACCCGGTGAAGGACTACCTGAAGCAGATCGGCAAGGTCGCCCTGCTCAACGCCGAGCAGGAGGTGGACCTGGCCATGCGCATCGAGGCCGGCCTCTACGCCGAGCACGTCGTGCAGCACGAGGCCTCCGACGACTACCGCGAGCGCCGGGACATCCAGCTGATCATCGCGGACGGGCGCAAGGCCAAGAACCACCTGCTCGAGGCCAACCTGCGTCTGGTGGTCTCCCTGGCCAAGCGCTACACCGGTCGCGGCATGCTGTTCCTGGACCTCATCCAGGAGGGCAACCTCGGCCTGATCCGCGCCGTCGAGAAGTTCGACTACACCAAGGGCTTCAAGTTCTCCACGTATGCCACGTGGTGGATCCGTCAGGCCATCACCCGCGCCATGGCGGACCAGGCCCGCACCATCCGCATCCCGGTGCACATGGTGGAGGTCATCAACAAGCTGGCCCGCGTGCAGCGGCAGATGCTCCAGGACCTCGGCCGCGAGCCCACCCCGGAGGAGCTGGCCAAGGAGCTGGACATGACCCCGGAGAAGGTCGTCGAGGTGCAGAAGTACGGCCGCGAGCCCATCTCCCTGCACACCCCGCTCGGCGAGGACGGCGACTCCGAGTTCGGCGACCTGATCGAGGACTCCGAGGCCGTCGTGCCCGCGGACGCCGTCTCCTTCACGCTGCTCCAGGAGCAGCTGCACTCGGTGCTGGACACGCTCTCCGAGCGCGAGGCCGGTGTCGTCGCCATGCGCTTTGGCCTGACCGACGGCCAGCCCAAGACGCTGGACGAGATCGGCAAGGTCTACGGAGTGACACGAGAGCGCATCCGCCAGATCGAGTCGAAGACCATGTCCAAGCTGCGTCACCCCTCCCGCTCGCAGGTGCTCCGGGACTACCTGGACTGAGTCGCAGCGGCATGACGAAGGGCCGGACCCCCGCGGGGGTCCGGCCCTTCGTCATGCCGGGCGCGTCAGGCGCCGGCGGTGAGGCGGTCCGTCTCGTCCTGCCACAGCGCGGCCTGGGGACGCAGCGCGTCCTCGACGGCGCGGGCGTGGTGGGCGCAGAACTGGAGGGCACCGCCCGAGTGCAGCACGGCGCGGACGTAGGCCTGCGCGCCGCAGCGGTCGCAGCGGTCGGAACGGGTGAGGGCGGCCGGCTCGGCCACGGCGGTGATGGACATGGTGTCCTCCTCGGGTCTCTCGGGGCTGGAGGGCGACGACGCCGGTGGGGCGGGTCGGTCCTCCTCTTGTCCCATGGAACAGCAAGGATGGCAGGGAACTTCCCCGCGCGCCCGCCCCGCACCCGCGTTTCGCCACCCGCGTACGCAAGCAGCCGGGCCGGGCTGCCCAGGGACGTCCGGCCCGAACCCTGGCGTGTCCGGCCCGCGGAGTAGGCTGGACCGGCCGCCGTCGTCCACCGAAAGGCCCGCCCCGTGCCCGCGAACACCGAGTACAACGCCCGCCACCTCTCCGTGCTGGAGGGGCTCGAGGCCGTCCGCAAGCGGCCGGGCATGTACATCGGCTCCACCGATTCCCGCGGCCTCATGCACTGCCTCTGGGAGATCATCGACAACTCGGTGGACGAGGCTCTGGCCGGCTTCGGGCAGTCGATCGAGATCACCCTGCATCCGGACGGCTCCGTCGAGGTCGAGGACAACGGGCGCGGCATCCCCGTGGACGTGGAGCCGCGCACCGGCCTGTCCGGTGTCGAGGTGGTGTTCACCAAGCTCCACGCCGGCGGCAAGTTCGGCGGCGGTTCCTACGCCGCCTCGGGTGGCCTGCACGGCGTGGGCGCGTCGGTGGTCAATGCCCTGTCCTCGCGCCTGGACGTGCAGGTGCTGCGCGGCGGCAAGGTCCACCAGATGTCGTTCCGGCGCGGCGAGCCGGGCCGCTTCCAGGACGGGTCGCGCCCGTCGCCAGACGCCCCGTTCGAGCCGTCCACGGACGCCTCGCCGCTGGACGTCGTCGGGAAGGCCAAGCGCGGGCAGACCGGCACGCGCGTGCGCTACTGGGCGGACGAGCAGATCTTCGTGAAGGACGCGACGTTCTCCGCCGAGGAGCTCCAGGCGCGGGCGCGCCAGACCGCCTACCTGATCCCGGGCCTGCGGATCACAGTCAAGGACCTGCGCCGCCGACCCGGCACGCCCGGCGCCGACGGCCCGGTCGAGGAGGTCTTCCAGTACGACGGCGGCATCTCCGAGTTCGTGGAGCACCTCACGCCCGCCACCCCGGTGACGGACGTGTGGCGGATCCAGGGCTCCGGCACCTTCATGGAGCGGGTCCCGGTGCTCGGCGAGGACGGGCGCACCTCCATGCAGGATGTACAGCGCACGTGCGAGGTGGACGTCGCCCTGCGCTGGGACGTCGGCTACGACACCGTGTTCCGGTCCTTCGTGAACATCATCGCCACGCCCAAGGGCGGCACCCATCAGTCCGGGTTCGAGGCGGCACTGCTGAAGGTGTTCCGGGCCCAGGTGGAGGCCAACGCGCGCCGGCTCAAGGCCGGGTCGGACAAGGTGGAGAAGGACGACGTGCTGGCCGGCATGACCGCCGTCCTGACGGTGCGGCTCGCCGAGCCGCAGTTCGAGGGGCAGACCAAGGAGATCCTCGGCACCTCCGCGGTGCGGCGGATCGTCTCCCAAGTGGTGGAGAAGCAGCTGACCGCCCGCCTCACCTCCACGGCCCGCGCCCAGAAGCAGCAGGTGCACACGCTGCTGGAGAAGGTCGTCGCCGAGATGAAGTCGCGCATCTCCGCGCGCACCCACAAGGAGAACCAGCGGCGCAAGAACGCCCTGGAGACCTCGACGATGCCGGCCAAGCTGGCGGACTGCCGCAGCAACGACGTCGCCTCCTCCGAGCTGTTCATCGTCGAGGGCGACTCGGCGCTCGGCACCGCCAAGCTGGCCCGGTCCTCCGACTTCCAGGCCCTGCTGCCGATCCGGGGCAAGATCCTGAACGTGCAGAAGGCCTCCGTCTCGGACATCCTGGCCAATGCCGAGTGCGCGGCGCTGATCCAGGTCGTCGGGGGTGGTGCGGGGCGCAGCTTCGACCTGGATGCGGCCCGCTACGGCAAGGTCGTGCTGATGACGGACGCGGACGTGGACGGTGCCCACATCCGCACCCTCCTGCTGACGCTCTTCTTCCGCTACATGCGGCCCATGGTCGAGGCCGGGCGCGTGTACGCGGCCGTCCCGCCGCTGCACCGGATCGAGGCGGTGACCCGGGGCGTCAAGGAACGCGAGGTCATCTACACGTACTCCGAGCAGGAGCTGCACGCGACGCTCGCCCGCCTGGAGCGGGAGGGCCGCTCGTATCGCGAGCCGATCCAGCGCTACAAGGGTCTGGGCGAGATGGACGCGGACCAGCTGGCCGAGACCACCATGGACCCGCGCCACCGCATGCTCCGCCGCGTGAACATCGCCGAGGTGGAGGCCGCCGAGCGCGTCTTCGACCTGCTCATGGGTTCCGCGGTGGCCCCGCGCAAGGACTTCATCGTCTCCCACGCCGACGAGCTGGACCGCGCGCGCATCGACGCCTGACCCGCCACTTTCGTTCGGGAAACGGCGGCCCCAGGAGCGTCTTCGTTCGGGAAACGGCGGGCACCGAGGCGTCGGCGGCGCAGTCGCCGCCGTTTCCCGAACGAAAGCGGCGTGACCCGCGCCGTTTCCCGAACGAAAGCTCTGGGCGGGCGGCTGCTCCGGCCGCGGCGGGCGTCAGCGGTCGCGGTAGTACGCCGCGACGCGGTGCAGGCCCTCGTCGATGCTCACGGTCGGCGTCCACGAGAGGACCTCACGGGTGCGACGCTGGTCGAACCAGTGGGCGGTCGAGAGCTGCTCGGCGAGGAACTCGGTCAGCGGCGGCTCGCCGTCGTCGGAGCCCACGCCCCGGGACCGCAGCCCGAACAGATCCCGCTCCCACGCCCGCTCGATCAGGGCACCGGCGCGCCGGGCCAGGCCCGCCGGGACGCGGCGCTCGGGCTCCGCGGCGCCGCCCGCCAGCGCGATCTGGCGGATCAGCTCGCCGACCGGTCGCGGCTCGCCGTTGGTGACCACGAGGGCCTCGCCGTGGTGCACGTCGGCCGCGGACACAGCCGCCACCACGGCCTCGACGGCGTTGGCCGTGTACAGCGTGTCGACCAGGGGAGCGCCCGTGCCGAGCACGGGCATTCGCCCGGCCCGCGCGCGCTGCACGATCCGGTCGGTGAGCTGCAGGTCCCCGGGCCCCCACATCAGGTGGGGGCGCAGCACCAGGACGCGGAAGTCGTCGCGGTCGGCGGCCAGGGCCAGTCGCTCGCCGGCCGCCTTCGTGCGCGCGTAGGGTCCGCGCGCGTGCTCGGGGCTGGCGGCTCCGGCGCCCTCGCCGACGATGGAGTCGCCGGCGTGCGCCACGGAGGGGGAGGAGACGTGGACGAAGCGTCGCACGCCGTGGCGCTGTGCGGCGTGCAACAGGATGCGCGTGCCCTCCACGTTCACGGCCTCGTACTCGTGCTCGGGGCCGGACACGGACACCTTCGCGGCCACGTGCACCACGGTGTCCGCGCCGGTCAGGGCCTCCTCGACGGCGGCCGGGTCGGTCACGGACCCGCGCACGTCCCGCGCACCGGGCACGCCCGACGGACGCCGCTGCAGGGTGGTCACGTCGTTGCCGGCATCGGCGAGCACCCGGGCGACGCCCGCACCCAGCAGCCCCGAGGCGCCGGTCACCAGGACGCGGCGCGACGCGAGGCGCTCGACGAGGTCGGGCATCCCGGCGGCGTCGAGGTCGACGTCGTAGCCGAAGCCGCTCACAGCGCACCCACCTTCCCGCCGGCGAGCACGGCCTCCGCCCAGTCGGCCACCCGGGCGCGGTCGATCTTGGAGTTGTGCCGGATGTCCGTGGGGATCTCATCGGCCACGAGCACCGCGGCCACCGGCAGCGGCTCGAGGGCCGCGCGCACGGCGGAGGCCAGCGCGGTCGGGGCGAGGCCC
Source organism: Micrococcus luteus (assembly GCF_022664405.1). Lineage (NCBI taxonomy): Bacteria > Bacillati > Actinomycetota > Actinomycetes > Micrococcales > Micrococcaceae > Micrococcus > Micrococcus luteus. The sequence goes on from NZ_JAKRLB010000026.1 coordinate 8,129, forward strand.
TGCTTGGGCCGGCCGTCCCGGTGGTGACCCGGGCGCCGCGCCGGGCGCGTGGCCGGCACGGCCGCCTCCACGACGACGACCACGGCCTGCGTGCCCCGGGGCCCGACGCCGACGACGGCGCTGCGCCGCACCGGCCCGAGGGCGTCGACGGTCTTCTCGGGCCCGCCCGGGCCGATCGGGCCCTCGGGCGTGGTGATCACGTGCTGGAGCCGACCCTCGAGCCAGACGCGGCCCTCGGCGTCGAAGTGGCCGACGTCGGCGGTGCGGTGCCACACCCGGCCGTCCCGCCGCCACAGCCCGTCGCGCTTGCTCTGCTGGTCGGTGTGCCAGAGCGCGTCGTAGCGGTCCTTCAGGTGGGGGGCGCTGACCACGATCTCGCCGAGGACGCCGTGGCCCCGCGCGGGGTCGAGGATGACGTCGTCGGCGCTGCCGTCCTCGAGCAGCGGCGCGATGGCCAGGGACACCGTGGGCAGCGCGGAGCCCACGCAGACGCCCTCGTCGTCGGCGGTGCGCAGGCGCTGCACCTCGTCGCCGTCGATGTCCGTGAGCAGCAGCCCCTCGGTCATGCCCCACGGCGTGTGGACCCGGGCGTTCGGCATCAGGTCCGAGACCTGACGCATCAGCTGTGGGTGCACGGGGGCGCCGGCCGAGAGCACGAGGCGCACGGCGTCGAGGGCCTCGCGCCGGGGCGCGTCGAGCCCGTCGGCGGTCGCGACCACGTTCGCCAGGGCGGCGGGGGAGGCGAACAGCACGCTCGACTGCCCGGCGATCGCGGCGTCGGCCAGCTTCTGCGCGGTGAGGGTGGCCGGCTGGGTGACATCCATGTCCGGGGAGACGGACGCGGCGCCGAGGGCGGGTCCGAGCAGCGCGAACGGGGCGAAGCCGGCCAGCAGGGACCCGCCCGGGCGGATGCCCAGGGTGCGGGAGATCAGCGCCACGAGGCGGCCCAGCCGCTCGTGCGTGTACACGACGCCCTTGGCCGGGCCCGTGGAGCCGGACGTGAACAGCACCGCGGCGTCCGCGTCCAGGGCGGGCTCGGGCAGCACGGTGCCGTACTCGTCGACGGCGTCGCCCGCGGCCGGGTCGCGGTGGCGGTCCACCATCGCGTAGAGCGAGTCGGAGACGTCGAGCAGGCGGCGCTGGGCGGCGCCCGGCTCGGTCACGGAGATCCGGGTGCCCGGCCACGACTGGGCACGGGCGAGCGTCAACCCGGGGGTGCGGCCGATGATCCACCGGGGGCGGGCCGACTTCATCGCCCGGGTCATGCCCTTGACCCCGAGGCCCTGGTCCGCCACCACGGCGACGGCGCCCACACGCAGCACGGCGTACAGGGCCGCCGACAGGTCGCGGCCCGGCGGCACGAGCATGGCGACCCGGTCGCCCGGCCGCATGCCCGCGGCCCACAGCCCGGTGGCGATGGCGGAGACCATCTCCTGCAGCTCGCCCCAGGTGACGGCCACGGGTCGGCGGGCGGTTCCCACGAGCGAGCGGCCGGCCTGGGCGCCGGCCATGTCCACCAGCGCGGTGTACTCGCGGTGGTCCGAGCCGGGGGCACCCCAGTCGCGCAGGTGGTCCCAGAGCCGGACCACGCCGGGCTCGCGGGCTCCGGGCTCCTCCCCGAGGTCCACCTCCAGGCCCGGGTCGGCGGCCGCGACGGCGGTGGCGTGCGGGACGGGGCCCGGCAGCCCCGAGGCGGGGTCGGAGAGCTGGCCGCCGCGCAGCAGCTGGGCCCACTGCAGCAGGGGCGCGGTGATGTCGCGGTCGTCCACGAGCAGGTGCCCCGCCTGCTCGTAGCGGTGCACGCGCGCGTGGGGCAGGCGGTCGCGGAGGTCGTCGAGGTAGCGGTCCAGGAAGACCGGGTCGTCGGCGCCCCACAGGATCAGGGCGGGCACATCGGTGCGGCCCAGGGCGGCGAGGTCCTCGCCCACCCGCTGCAGTTCGGGATGGCTGCCGTGGCCGGGGTCGGCCGGGATGTCCGCGACGAAGCCGCCGACGCCGCCGCGTCGGGCCGCCGTGTCGTAGGGCAGGTGGTAGGCGGCTCGGGTCTCGCGGTCGAGGGCCGGGGTGGCGAGGGAGGTCGTCACGGAGAGGAAGGCGTCCGTGGTGACGGTGGAGGCCGGCAGAACGGGCCCGGCGAGGGCGGCCTGCAGCGGGGCGGGGATCGGCGCCCCCTCGGGCTGGTGGACCGCGGTGTTCAGGGTCGCGACGCCGGCCACCAGCTCCGGATGACGCGCCGCCCAGCCGAGGGACACGACGCCGCCCCAGTCGTGGCCGAGCGTGATCAGCGGGTGGCCGGTGGCCGCCAGGTCGCGCAGCCCGAGGGCCGTCAGCAGCGCGTCCAGGTCGGCGATGCGGCCGCCCAGCGTGCGGTAGGTGTCGCCCGCGCGGCCCATCGACGCGGCGGACGGCGAGCCCGCGTGCGCGAGGCGCTCGGAGAAGCCCATGTCCAGCTGGTCCGGCGCCACGACGCGCCACGCCGCCATGCCCCGGCGTGCCCGGCGCACGGTCTCCGCGAGCAGGGAGCGCCACAGCCAGGACCACGTCGGATTGCCGTGCACCGCGACGATCGTGCCGACGATCTCCGCCCCGGCCGCCGCGAGCACGGGACCGGTGTCCGCCACGTGCAGCGTCCGCACGGTCCCCTCCGGGTCCGCGGCGGAGCGGATCTCCACGAGGCGGGACCACGCCGGGTCCCAGCCGGGCAGTCGGTCGGCCGGCGGCAGGGCGGCGGGGGCGGCGGGGATCTGGGGCATGGCTCTGGCTCCTTCAGTTCACCATTCGATCTCGAGCATCGCGGTGTTCAGGCCCGAGCCCACGCCCAGGCAGACCACCGTGTCCCCGTCCTCCAGGGCGTCCATCTCCCGCACGAGGGTGATGGGCAGCGACGCCGGGCCGACGTTGCCCAGCGTGGGGAACGTCGTCGGGATGCGCGCCGGGTCCAGGTGGGCGGACTCCGCGATCGCGTCGGTGTGCATCTGCGAGACCTGGTGGGTGATGAACCGGTCGGCCTCCGGCCACGCCCACTCCGCCGGGACGTCGTGCCACGCGTCCATCACGAGCTCGAGACCGTCCTTGAGCAGGGCGGTGGAGTCGGTGTACATGCCGTGGTGGTCGCCCACGCACAGGCCGTGGTGGTCGGTGCCGGCGCGGGTGATCCCGCGGACGATCCGATGGGCGTCCGGGTGGTCCTCGATGCGGCCGACGACGGCGGCGGCGGCCCCGGAGCCCAGCGTCAGGGACGCGAACTGCTCCATGAAGTTGCCGCGGTGCGTGGTCTCGGCGTGCAGGTTGGCCACGGTGGCGGCCTGCACCTTCGAGGCGTCCTCGGCGGCGACCACGACCGCGTAGTCGATCTGGCCGGCGTCCACGAGGGTGGAGGCGAGCATGAGGCCGTTGACGAACCCGAGACACGCGTTCGTGATGTCGAAGTTGGTCGCCGAGGTCGGCAGCCCCATGAGGTGGTGGATCCGCACGGCCACGGAGGGCTCGAGCGTGGCCCGGGTGACCGAGGTGTTCACGAGCAGCCCCACCCGCTCCCGGGGGACGCCGGCCTGCTCCAGGGCCGCGACGCCGGCGCGGGCGGCGGCCTCCTGGAAGTCCTCGGTCTCGTCCCAGTTCCGACGGCTGCGCACACCGGCCACCCGCTCCAGGAGGGAGCCGGGCAGGCGCAGGCGGGTGAGCACCTCCGCCAGCTGGTCGTCGAGGTCCCGCGAGGTGACTTCGACGGGGGCCTCCACCTCGGTGACCGCCAGGAGGGCGGCGCGGGAGTACTCGTAGCTGGCGTTGCCGGACACGTTCGTCACCAGGACCAATCTGCGGGGGGTCGGGGGAGGGGGCGCTCACCTGCGGTGAGACGACAGCCCACTGTATCGGAGGGGCCGGGTGGGGCGCCCATCGGGGGCGTCGATCGGCCCGAGGCGAACAGGCTCGCCCCGGACCGGGGTCAGTCCGCGGACACGGCCACGGCGTCGTCCTCGGCGGGCGGGGCCGAGACGAGTTCGGGGGAGGCGCCGGCGCCGACGGCCTCGATGCGCTGGTCCACGGGCACGCCCGAGCCGTCCCGGCGCCCGTACTCGATCGGCAGTGCGCGGGCCACGCCGGCCCGGGAGGCCGCGAGCGCGGGCGCGGCGCCGATCCAGCCGAGCTCGAGGCCGCTCTCGCCCTTGAGCAGCCGGTGGGCGCGCACGCCGCCGGTGCCGCGGCCCTTGGCCGGATACTCCCCGAGCGGCGTGACCTTGACGGAGCCCGGGGCGGAGCCGAGCACGTCCGCCTCACCGTCCGTCACGGTCACCACGACGGCGGGCCGTGGGTGGGCCGCGGCGTCCGCACTGGTCTCGGTGAGGGAGGCCGCGGGGGCCACCCCGAACGCGAGCACCGTGTCGCCGGCGGCCAGCCGGATGCCCGCGACACCGCCGCCGGCCGGGCCCTGGGGGCGCACGGCGGAGGCGGCGTAGCGCAGCAGCTGGCCGGTGCGGGTGAGGAAGACGAGCTGGTCGGCCTCGTCCGGGGCGGGGGCGGCGCCGACCACCGCATCGCCGTCCTTCAGGGCGACGGCGTCGACGACCTGGCGGTTCAGGGGCCATTCCGGCCGGACGCGCTTGACGACCCCGTGGGCGGTGCCCAGCGCCAGGACGGCGTCCAGGGGGACCAGGGCCACGAGCGTCTCGCCCTTGGCCAGGGGCACCAGCTCCGCGGCGGGGAGGGCCGCGGTCATCGCGGGGGCCGCGGACGGCTCGCCGGCCGCCGGCAGGTCGACCGCCTGGAGGCGGTGCAGCGCTCCGGTGGAGGTGAGGGCCCCGATCTCGCCGCGGGCCGTCGTCGGGACCACGGAGGTGAAGGCGTCGTGTTTGCGGCGCCGGCCCTGCGGGGCGATCGGCGTGCGGTCCGCGGTGCGCAGCAGGCGTCCGGAGGTGGAGAGCAGGGCCCAGCACGCCGTGTCCGGGACCATCAGGTCCACCCCGGCCTCCGCGGCGCCGGCGGGGGTCGGCCCGGACGGCGCGGGCCCGGCGGCGGGGGCCGCGGCGGTCTCGGCCTCGAGCAGGACCGTGCGCCGGTCGTCGCCGTGCTCGTCGGCGACGGCCTGCAGCTCGGCCGAGACCACCTCACGCAGCCGCGCGTCGGAGGCGAGGATCGCCTCGAGCTCGGCGATCGCGGCCTGCAGCTCGTCGCGCTCGGCCTCCAGCTCGATGCGGGAGAATCTCGTCAGCTGGCGCAGCCGCAGCTCCAGGATGTGGTCGGCCTGCACCTGGGTGAGGTCGAAGACGCCCATGAGGCGGGTGCGCGCGGCCGCGGTGTCGTCCGAGGAACGGATGATCTCGATGACCTCGTCGATGTCCACGAGCGCCAGCAGCAGGCCCTCGACGAGGTGGAGACGGTCGCGGTGCTTGCCGAGGCGGTGCCCGGTGCGGCGCCGCACCACGTCCAGACGGTGGTCCACGTAGACCCGCAACAGGGGCAGCAGGCCCAGGGTCTGCGGCTGGCCGTCGACGAGCGCGACGTTGTTGATCCCGAACGTCTCCTCGAGCGGGGTGTGCCGGTACAGGGCGGCCAGCACGGCCTGGGGGTTGAACCCGGACTTGAGCTCGATCTGCAGGCGCAGCCCGTTCTTGCGGTCCGTCAGGTCCACGACGTCGGCGATGCCGCTGAGCTTCTTCGCGTCGACACCGGCCTTGATCCGCTCGATGACCTTCTCGGGGCCCACGCCGTACGGCAGCTCGGTGACGACCAGGCCGGTGCGACGCGCGGAGACCTGCTCCACGGCGACGGCGGCTCGCATGCGGAACGTGCCGCGGCCGGTCGCGTAGGCGTCGCGGACGCCGTCGAGCCCCACGATCCGGCCGCCCGAGGGGAGGTCGGGGCCGGGGATGTGGGCCATGATCGCCTCGAGGCCCGCCTCGGGGTCCGCGAGCAGGTGGCGCGCGCCCGCCACGACCTCGCGCAGGTTGTGCGGGGCCATGTTCGTGGCCATGCCGACGGCGATGCCGGTGGTGCCGTTGACGAGCAGGTTGGGGTAGGCGGCGGGCAGCACGGCCGGCTGCTGGAGCTGGTTGTCGTAGTTGGGGACGAAGTCCACGGTGCCCTCGTCGAGGTCCGCGGTGAGCGCCAGGGCGGCCGGGGCCATGCGGGCCTCCGTGTAGCGCGGAGCCGCGGGGCCGTCGTCGAGCGAGCCGAAGTTGCCGTGCCCGTCCACCACGGGCAGGCGCAGGGAGAACGGCTGGGCGAGGCGGACCATCGCGTCGTAGATCGCCGCGTCGCCGTGGGGGTGCAGCTTGCCCATCACCTCGCCCACCACACGGGCGGACTTCACGTGGCCGCGGTCCGGGCGCAGGCCCATGCGGGACATCATGTAGAGGATGCGCCGCTGCACCGGCTTGAGGCCGTCGCGGGCGTCCGGCAGGGCGCGCGAGTAGATCACCGAGTAGGCGTACTCGAGGAAGGACGCCTCCATCTCCTCGGAGACGTCGACGTCGACGATGTTCTCCTGCTCCAGCGGCAGCGGGCGCGGGGCGTCCTGCTCGGCGGGGCGGGAACGGGATGAACGGGCCATCATGGTGGTCGGGGAGTCCTCACGGCGTCGGGGATTGTCTACAGTGATCCTATGGGTGAGACTGAAGCCGACCGCGGATATCCCTCCCATTGGGAGGCCGATGTGGTGCTCCGTGACGGCGCCACGGCCCACCTGCGGCCCATCTCGCCCGAGGACGCCGCCGAGCTGCAGCGCATGCATGCCGGGCAGTCCGAGAACTCCATCTACCTGCGCTACTTCACGTACAAGTCCGAGCTGAGCGCCAAGGACCTGGACCGGTTCACCCACGTGGACCACCGGGACCGGGTGGCGTTCGTGATCACCCGCGGCGGCCGCCTGCTCGGCGTGGGCCGCTACGACCGGTACGGGGACTCCGACGCCGCGGAGGTCGCCTTCAACATCTCCGACGCCGCGCAGGGCCGCGGACTGGGCTCCATCCTCATGGAGCACCTGGCCGCGGCCGCCCGCGAGAACGGCATCCGCCGCTTCACCGCCGAGGTCCTGCCCGAGAACCGCAAGATGCTCTCGGTGTTCCAGGAGTCTGGCTTCGAGGTGACCCGCCGGTTCGAGGACGGCGTCGTGGCCGTCGAGTTCCCCATCGATCCCACCGCCCGGTGGCGCGCCGTCGTCGAGTCCCGCGAGCACCGGGCCGAGTCCCGCAGCGTCGCCGAACTGGTCGAGCCCGCCTCCGTGGCCGTGGTCGGCGCCTCCCGCGATCCGCAGGCCGTCGGCTCGCTCGTGCTGCGCCACGTCCTCGAGGCGGGCTTCACGGGCACCGTCCACGCCGTGAACCGCGCCGCCGAGGACGTTCAGGGCCTCACCGCCCACCGCTCCCTGGCCGACATCGGCGAGCCGGTCGACCTCGTCGTCGTCGCGGTGCCCGCCGACGAGGTCGAGGCCCTCATCCCCGAGGCCGCCGCGGCCGGGGCCCAGGGGCTCGTGGTCCTCACCTCGGGCTACGCCGACGCCGGCGCCGAGGGACTCGAGGCCCAGCGCCGCCTGGTCTCCCTCGCTCGTGCCCACGGCATGCGCGTGATCGGCCCGGCCTCCACCGGTCTGGTCCGCACGGACCCCGCGATCCGCCTCAATGCCTCCCCGTCACCGGGCCTGGCCCAGCGCGGCCCCGTCAGCCTGTTCAGCCAGTCCGGCGCCGTCGGCGCCATGGTCTCCGCCGGCGTCAAGCGCCGCGGGGTGGGGATCTCCACCTCGATCAGCGCCGGCAACCGTGCGGACGTCTCGGGCAACGACGCCATGCAGTTCTTCGAGGCGGACCCCCACACCGCCGCCGTCGGCGTGTACCTCGAGTCGTTCGGCAACCCGCGCAAGTTCTCCCGCATCGCCCGGCGGCTCTCCCGCACCAAGCCCGTCGTGGTGGTCCGTTCCGACGTCACCGGGCGCTTCCTGCCCCCGGGCCACGAGACCCGCACCACCCAGGCCCCCGAGGGCACCGTGGACTCGATGCTCGACCAGACCGGCGTGCTCGAGGCCCACACGCACGAGGCCATGCTCGACATCCTCATGGCCGTGGCCAGCCAGCCGCTGCCCACGGGCCACCGCGTCGTCCTCGTGGCCGACTCGCTCGCCCTGGACCGGCTGGGCCGCGACGCCGCGGCCGAGGCCGGGCTCGAGGTCACGGCCACCGTCGGCCTCGTCGGCAGCGAGCAGGGCATCGCCCCGCCCGCCGACACGCTGGTCTCCGCCGTCCGGGACGCCGTCTGCCACGAGCAGGCCGACGCCGTCGTGGTGCTGGCCCGCCTCGGCCTGCACCAGGCCGACGACGAGCCGGAACGGCTGGCCCACGCCCTCGCCGACGCGACCCGGGAGGCCCGCATCCCCGTGCTCGGCTGCCTGACCGACGTCGTCTCCCCGCGCTACCGGGGGGCCACGCTCGGCGCGGCCGGGCCTGTGGACGACGACGCCGAGCCCGGCTCCCTGCAGCCCGGCCTGCCCTTCTACCCGTCGCCGCAGCAGGCCATGGCCGTGCTCGGCGCGCTCGCGGACTACGTCCACTGGCGCCACCAGGAGGTCGGCGAGCCGCTCGAGCCGACCGGCCTGCACCCGCATGAGGCCGAGGAGCTCGTGGAGGCGGCCGCCGCGCGCGCCGAGGGCACCGAACTCGTCCGGCTCTCCGACGAGGAGACCGAGACGCTGCTGGGCCACTACGGGATCACCGTGCTGCCCTCGGTCCGGTTCGAGACCGCTGAGGAGGCCGTGGCGGCCGCCGAGCGGCTCGGCTTCCCCGTGGCCCTCAAGGCCGTGGACCCCCACCTGCGGCACCGTCTCGACCTGGGCGGCGTCCGCCTGAACGTGGTGGACGCCGACTCGCTGCGCCGCAACGTCGAGCAGATGCGGCGTCTGCTCGCGCCATTCGGCGTGCGCGAGCTCGAGGTCCAGGCCATGGCCCCCGCCGGGCAGGCCTGCGTGCTCACGGCGCTCGAGGACCCGCTGCTGGGCCCCGTGGTCTCCTTCGGCATCGCCGGTGACGCCACGGACCTGCTCGGGGACTGGGTGCACCGCGTGCCCCCGCTCACAGACCGGGACGTGGCCCGCATGGTCCGCGCCCCCCGCGCCGCCGTGAAGCTGCGCGGCACCGGCGGGGTGCCCCCCGTCGACCTCGCCGCGCTCGAGGACCTCGTGGGCCGCGTCAGCGTCCTCAAGGACGACCTGCCGCAGGTCGCCCGCCTGCGCTTCGCACCCGTGCTGGCCGCCCCCGAGGGCGTGACGGTCCTGCAGGCCGAGGTGCACGTCGCCAACGCGGCCCGCCGCACCGACTCGGCCCGACGCGCGCTGCGCGGCCGCTGACCGGACCGTCCACAGCGGGCCCGGACAGCCCGGCACCGGACCCGTAGCATGGGGGACATGAGCCCGTTCCGCAGGAGTCACGAGCCCGGCCGTCCCGACCACCGCTCCGGCACCCCCGAGGCCGAGGGACGGCAGCGCGAGGCCCGCACTCTGGACGGCAGCGGCGGCCTCGACGCCTCGCTCGTCCGCGCCGGCTTCTACCCGGACCTCGTGGCGCACGCCATCGCCGTCGAGCTCGAGGGTCGCACCCCGGACGCGCACCTCGTCCACGTGGACACGCACTTCGACTACGAGGAGATCCACCGGCACATCACGGCCCTCGTGCTCGCCGGGGACACCCTGCTGGCCGTCCATCTCGACGACCACGCCGCCGACCCGGCCGGCCAGGCGGTCCTCGCCCAGGTCTCCACCGAGATGGTCCCGGTCCGCGCCCTCGGCTCCGTGGTCCTGACCACCGGCCACGCCGACCCCGCCCGCTTCCGGCCGTCCGACCCCGTGGCCGAGATGACCCTCGGGCTGATGTGGGCCGGAGGCCAGCGACTGGACCTGCAGCCCGCCGGCTGCGCCGACCCCCAGTGCGACCTCGACCACGGCTACACCGGCACCGCCACCCGCGAGGACCTCGTGATCCGCGTCGCCGCCGACGCCGACGGGCAGGGGGCCGTCGACGGCGCCCTGGCCTTCGCCCGGGCCCTGCGCCGCGCCCACCTGGCGGCCACCACGTGACGGGGCCCGCCCTCCCCGCGGGCGTGGTCCCCGCCGACCGTGCCCTGCGCTCCGTCCTGACCTCCGCCGCGGCCGCCCTCGGTGTCCCGGGCTGTGAGAACGCGCTCGCGGTCCCGGCGGGCCGCCGCGTGGTCGTCGCCCTGGTGGACGGCCTTGGACGGTCCCTGCTGAAGCGCTTCGGCGGCCACGCCCCCACGCTGCGCTCGGCGATGGCCGACGGCGGCCGCGTCCTCGAGGTGGCCGTGCCCACCACGACGGCCGCCTCCCTCACGAGCCTGGGCACCGGGCTGGACGTCGGGGAGCACGGCGTGGCCGGCTACGACGTGCTCGACCCGGACCGGGACGTGGTGATCAATCAGCTGGGCGGCTGGGACGAGGCCACCGACCCGGTGGGGTGGCAGCCGAAGCCCACCGTGTTCGAGCGCGCCGCCGCGGCCGGCGTGGACGCCGTCACGGTCTCGCTGCCCGCCTTCGAGCGTTCGGCCCTGACACGGGCGGGGCTGCGTGGCGGCCGGTTCGTGGCCGGTCGCACCCTGATCGCCCGCGCCCAGGCCGCCGAACGCGTGATGAAGGACGCGCGCGTGCCCACGCTCGTCTACTTCTACGTCAACGAGCTGGACAAGGCCGGCCACCGGGACGGCGTGGGCTCGGAACGGTGGCTGCACGCCCTCGAGGAGATCGACGCGGCGGTGCGGCGCCTGGTGGACCGCGTGCCCGCCGGGACGGTGGTGCTCGCCACCGGCGACCACGGCATGGTCGACGTGCCGCCGTCGCGCCGCGTGGACTACGCCGCCCTGGACGAGGCCGGGGAGCTCGCCGACCCCGCGCTGCTCGAGGGGATCGCGCACACCGCGGGGGAGCCCCGCCTCGTGCAGCTGCACTTCCGGTCCGACGCGGGTCCGGACGTGCGCGAGAGGGTGCGGCGCACCTGGGCCGAGCGCTACGGGGCGCACGCGTGGGTGCTCACGCGGGACGAGGCCGTCGACGCCGGCTGGTTCGGCGCCGTCGTCGAGGACCGGGTCCGTGCCCGCATCGGGGATCTGCTCGTCGCCGTGCACGGGGATCTTGCCCTCTACGACGGCCGGCGGGTGCCCCCGCACGCCTTCGAGATGGTGGGCCAGCACGGCGCGCCCACGCGCGCCGAGCGGGAGGTCCCGCTGCTCACCTGGCACCGCTGAGCCCGCCCCGCGGCCGGGGCCGGGCCGGGGTCAGTCGCCCTTGCGGCCGAAGACGATCTCGTCCCAGCTGGGCACGGACGCGCGGCGAGCGGCCGAGCGGGCCCGGGGGCGCGGCGTGACGGTCGGCATGGCAGGGCGCGCGGCACGCTCGCGAGGCGCGGGCTCCGCCCCCTCGTCCTCGACACCCGCGTCCGCGACGTCTGCGGCAGTGTCCTCGGCGCGGTCGGTCTCGGCGGCCGGTTCCGGCGCGTCGACGACCGGGGCGTCGTCGGCGGTCGTCAGGGCCCCCTCGGCGTCGACCGGGGCGAGCCGCTCGGGCGCCTGGGCGGCCTCGCGCCGACTCCGGTCCTGGTGCTCGCGAGCGATCAGGTGCGCGAGCGCGTCGTCCGACTCCAGGTCCGCGCCCACACGCTGACCCCGGCGCACCCGCAGGATCTCCAGCAGATCGGCGTCGCGGTCGGCGGCCGGGGAGTGCGCACCCGCGGGGGTCACGGCGTCCTCGGCGTCCACGTCGTCCGTCACCGGTTCGGCCGCGGGGGCGCGGGGGACCAGGTCCCAGGCCTCCGCCTCGGACAGGGCGCGGGCCCAGGCGTTCTCGGGTTCGAGGTGGCGTCCGGCCGGGCGGAACGTCCAGAGCGCCGGCGGCTCCTCGCGGGTGGGCAGACTCCTCGCGCCGGCCACGGCGAACCGGGCGGCCACGGTCCAGCCGGCCTGGTCCTCGCGCCACGCGTCCCACTCGAGGCTCGCCTCGTCCACGCCCAGCTCGGCGAGCCGGTGCGCGGCGAGCTCGCCGAGCGTCGTGGGGCCGCCGTCCTGGACGAGGTCCGCGTAGAGGTCGGGCCCGCCGACCCAGACCTCGACGGCGCGGGCCTGTCGGGCGATCCAGTCGCGCTCGGCCAGGACGGGGTGACCGTAGGTGCGGATGCGCGAGAACGCGTTCCCGCTCTCCCGGGCGACCTGCTCCACGGAGGCGCCCGCACGGATGCGCTGCTGGATCTCCCGGGGGGTGAGGGGCTCGGCCTCGTGGGTCGCGGCGGCCTTGATGGACTCCTGGTCGGTCAGCGGCGCCGGGGTCGGGCCGTCTGCGGTCTCATCGTCGGCCGCGGGCTGCGGGTCGATGCGGGGGGTGAGCGCGAGGTCCTCGTCCGGACGGGTCGGGCCGGAGGGCACGTCGGGAGCCCGCTCGCCCTCCTCCGCGGCATCGTCGGCCTGCGTCGTCGCGTCCACCGGTCCCTCGGCGTCCTCGTCGCCCGTCCCGGGGACGTCCGTCTCCGTCATGTCGTGCCAGGCCGCGGGGCCGCCCTCGGCCGGTCGCACGGCCTCGGGCGCAGCGCCCTCGATGACCAGCCGGCGCAGATAGGGGGAGAGGGCGAGCGTGTGCTCCTCACCCTCGGGCCCCGACAGGCGCAGCGCGTCGCCGTCCTCGGTGGGTCCGGTCAGTCGCAGCTCTGCCATGGCGGTGGTCCCTCCCACATCGTGTTCTGGTCACCGGGCATGTGGACGCCCGGCCGGGCATGCCCCGATCCTAGCCGCCGTGCCGCAGACCACGGCCCGGGCGAGGGACGAGCGGCCGCGGGAATCCGCCCTGGGCGAGCGTGCCCGTCAACATTTGGCACGGGTTCGGCCATGGTGCACAATCTACGCGCAACGGCGCAGGCCGGTGACGCGTGGTCCGCCCACGACGCCGTCCGCGCAGTGCCGGCACCGGTCCCGGTGCCGTCCCCCACCAGCGGAGCGTGAAACCCCATGGCCACTGACTACGACGCCCCTCGCAAGAACGAGGAAGAGCTGAGCCAGAACTCCATCGAGGAGCTGAAGGCACGGCGCACGGACACCCAGTCCGCCGTCGTGGACGAGGACGAGGCGGAGGCCGCCGAGGGGTTCGAGCTGCCTGGCGCCGACCTCTCGGGTGAAGAGCTGATGGTGCGGGTGCTGCCCGCCCAGTCGGATGAGTTCACCTGCGCCTCCTGCTTCCTGGTCCGCCATCGCTCGCAGGCCGCGCGTGAGAAGAACGGCCTGATCTACTGCAGCGACTGCGAGGGCTGAGCCCCCGCCGCCGGGGCGGTCAGCGGTCCTCGGCCGCCCCCTCCTGCCGGGCCATGGCCCCGCCGAGGGCCGCGACCAGCTCCTCCGGACGCCGGGTGCTGGTCAGCCAGTAGGGCGTGCGGTCGCGCTCGTCGGTCAGCTGGATCCGCACGACGGGCCCGATCCAGCCGCGCAGGTTCACGAAGGCCAGCCCGTGCAGCAGCGGGCCGCGCTGGGCCCGGGCGTCCTCGCCGCGATACCCCGTGACCTGACCGACGTGGTGCCGTTCGATGCTGGCGCGGCCCACCTGGAGGGTGCGTTCGCGCACCACGATGCGCGGGGTGGTGGCCACCAGGAGCAGGGCCTCGACGGCGAAGAACACGACGGCGGCGGCGATGCCCAGCCCGAGGTCGATCGGCGCGAACACGAGGATCGTCAACGCCGCCAGCATGAGCGCCACGGCCCAGACCCCCGGGGAGGGCGTCAACCGCTCCTCGAACAGGACCGGATCGGGTCCCGCCGCAGCGCCCTCGGGGGCGCGGCGGGAGGCATCGGCGACGGGGTGCTGCTGGGGATCACGCATGGGTCCCAGCTTCCCACATCCGGACTCCGGTCCCGCCGCGCGGCACCGGCGAGGGCGCCCGCCCGACCGCCTCGACGCGGCCCCGGGCCGACGGGTGCTCGTGTAGGGTCGGGCCTCGTGACCGACTCCGCCGAGCTGCCCGTGCCCCTGCACGCCCTCGATCCGGGCCTGGCCCCGCCCGCCTACGCGCAGCCGGGCGACGCGGGCGCGGACCTGCGCACCGCCGTCGACGTGACCCTGGCCCCGGGCGAGCGCGCCCTGGTGCCGACCGGCGTGGCGTTGGCCATCCCGGAAGGCCACGCGGGGTTCGTGCACCCCCGCTCGGGTCTCGCGGTCCGTCGCGGCCTGACCATCGTCAACGCCCCGGGCACCATCGACGCCGGCTACCGCGGCGAGATCAAGGTGCCCCTGATCAACCTGGACCCGACCGAGCCGATCGTGCTGCGCCGCGGCGACCGGATCGCCCAGCTCGTGCTGCAGCCGGTCGTGCGCGCCCGCTTCGAGCCCGTGGACGTGCTGCCCGACTCCGAGCGCGGGGCCGGCGGCTTCGGCTCGACCGGCGGCTTCACCGCCGACACCACCCCTGGGAGGACGTCGTGATCTTCGGACGCAACCGCACCGTGCGCCACGAGCAGGTCAGCCTGCCGGACGAGCTGCTGGAGGAGCGCGACCTCGAGATCGCCGCCGCGCCGGCAACCGCCGACGTCGGTCCGCACGACGTCGCCACCCGCCCGGATCCCGCCGGCATGATCGACCTGGGGTCGCTGCGCCTGAGGGCCGTCCAGGGCATGAAGCTGCGCCTCGACGTCGAGGACGCGACGAAGCGGATCGTCGCCGCCACCATCAGCCTCGGACGCTCGGCCCTGCAGGTCCAGGCGTTCAGCGCCCCCCGTCGCACGGGTCTGTGGGACGACCTGCGCGCCGAGCTGCACGACTCCCTGTCGACCACGGCCCACGCGACCGTGCAGGAGCAGACCGGCCGTTTCGGCGTCGAGATCCTCACGCGCGTGCCGGCGGCGCTGCCGGACGGCTCGCCGGGGTGGAACGTCGCCCGGTTCGTGGGCGTGGACGGACCGCGCTGGTTCGTCCGCGGCGTGTTCCACGGCGAGGCCGCCTTCCAGCCGGAGGCCGCCGAGCCGCTGGAACAGGTGTTCTCCGACCTGGTCGTGGTGCGGGGCGACGAGCCGCTCCCGCCGCGCGAGCTGCTGCCCCTGCGTCCGCCGCCCAACGCGCGCCCGCTGCAGCGTCGCCGCCCGGCCCCGGACGAGGGCCGGGACGTGCTCGCGGACACCGCCGCCGGCCCGGGGGACGGCGCGGCACCGGAGACCACCGCGCTGCCCGAGCGCGGTCCGGAGATCACGGAGATCCGGTGAGCCCCGCCGTCGCGGCCCGCCCGACCGGCGCCGCAGGCCGCATCGAGCGCCGCGGCGTCATCGCCTCCGTCACGCTGCCCGGCGCGGACGAGGCGACCGTCTTCCGCGCGGCCCTGGCCGACCGCCTGCCCGCACCCGGGAGCATGGCGCCCGCCGAGACGCTGCAGCTGGTCTGGCACGGGCGGCGCCGCGTGCCCGGCGTCATGCCGGGGGAGTGGCTGACGGTCCGCGGCCGCGTCACCCAGATGGACGGCGTGCCCACCCTGCACAACCCCGAGTTCGACCTGGTCGACGCGCCCGAGGCCACGCTCTGAGCACGGCCCCGAGAGGAGAGCCCATGACCGAGCCGCGTGGCCCCGTCACCGCCGCCCCGGACGGGGCCGGCCCCCTGCCGTCTCGAGCCCGCCTGGACGAGCGCGGCCGCCTCGACGCGCTGGGCAGCGTCGGTGGCTGGCGCGGCATCGTCGAGGCCTCCCTGCCCACCCTCGTCTACATGGTCGGCTACGTCGCCACCCAGCAGGTGTGGCCCTCCGGCGTGGCCGCCGTCGCGGTCGCTCTCGTGCTGGGCGTCGCGCGCCTCGTCCAGCGCCAGTCGCCGGTCCAGGTGCTGGCCGGCCTCGCCGTCGTCGTCCTGTCCGTCGTGGTCTCCCTGACCACCGGCCAGGCCCGCGACTACTACCTGTGGGGCTTCGTCACCAACGCCGCCTACGGCCTCGCGTTCGCGGTGTCCGTCCTCGTGGGCTGGCCCGCGGCGGGCCTGGTGCTCGGCCTCGTGCGCGCCGAGGGCACCCGCTGGCGGGCCCACCGGCGTCGGCGCCGCGCCTACGCCGCGGCCACCTGGATCCTCGTGGCCGTGTTCGCACTGCGCCTGGCGGTGCAGGTGCCCCTCTACCTCGGGGACGCCGTCACCGCGCTCGGGGTGGCCCGCCTGGTGATGGGCCTGCCGCTCTATGCCCTGGGGCTCTGGCTCGCCTGGTCCGTCAGCTCGCCCGGTCAGGACGACGGCGTGCCGGCGGACTCCGCCGCCTCCGAGCGTCCCTGAGCGCGGCCCTCGCCGACGAGGAGGCGACGCAGGGCCGGCTCGGCGGAGCCGGCGGCCAGGAAGAAGAGCTCGTCGCCCACCTCCAGGACCTCGTCCGCCGACGCCTGCCGGGGGGCGCCGTCGCGCACGACCGCCACGAGCGGAGCCTCCTGCGGCCAGGACACGGTGCCGATGCGCCGGCCCTCGAGCCAGTGCTTTGCCGGGACCCGGAACTCGGACAGCGCCGCGCCGCCGGCCTCCAGCCTGAGCAGGCGCACGAGGTCCCCGGTCTCCACGGCCTCCTCCACGAGCGCCGTCATGATCGAGGGGGTGGACACGGCCACGTCCACGCCCCACGACTCGTCGAAGAGCCAGTCGTTGAGCGGGTTGTTGACGCGAGCCACGGTGCGGCCGACGCCGAACTCCGAGCGGCTCAGCAGGGAGCACACGAGGTTGACCCGGTCGTCGCCGGTCGCCGCGACGAGCACGTCCGCCTCCAGGGCGCCGCACTGCTCGAGCACGGTCAGGTCGCACGCATCCCCGAGGACGAGGCGTGCGCCGCCGACGTCGGCCTTGCGGGCCGCGTCCGTGCGCGCCTCGACGACGACCACCTCGTGGCCGTGCGCGTGCAGCTCCCGCGCGATGGAGGCGCCCACGGCGCCGGCTCCGGCGATGACGGCCCTCATGCCCGTCCCTCCTCGTCCTCGTCCGTGCCGTCCGGCACGCGTGCCTCGCCCTGCAGGGCGGCCTCCACCTGGTCCCGGCGGTCCACCGGGTAGACGGCGTGCAGCACGTCGCCCTCCTGCAGGCGGTCGCCCGGCCGGGGCAGCTGGCCGTCGCCGAGCCGGGTGAGGTAGGCGATGCGCATCCCCACCGTGGACTCGACGTCGGTCAGCCGACGGCCCCACCACGAAGAGTGGGGGACCAGCTCGGTCACGAGCAGCCGGCCGGAGGCGTCGCGGTGCTCCGCGTCGGCGGTGCCGGCCGGCAGCAGCCGGTGCAGCACCTGGTCGGCCGTCCACTGGATCGAGGCGACCGTGGGGATGCCGAGGCGCTGGTACAGCCGGGCCCGGTCGGCGTCGTAGATGCGCGCCACCACGTGGTCCACGTGGAAGGTCTCGCGGGCCACGCGGGCGGCGATGATGTTCGTGTTGTCGTCCGCGGTCACGGCCGCCAGGCCCTGCGCGCGGTCGATGCCGGCGGCGAGCAGCGCGGAGCGGTCGAAGCCCACGCCGGCCACGAGCTCGCCGGAGAAGCCGGGGGCCAGCCCCTCCACGGTCCGCGGGTCGCGGTCCACGAGGGCGACGCCGTGACCGGCCGCGTCCAGCGCGGCCGCCAACCGGGTGCCCACCCGTCCGCCGCCGACGATCACGTAGTGGGCCATGCCCGTCCCTGCCTCTCGTGCGGTGCTCCGTGCGCCGGGGAGCCGACGCGCGCTCCATCCTCGCATCCGGCGGGCACGTCCGGGAGCATCCGCGTCGCCGCGGCGCCCGGGCCCGGCGGGGGTACCGTGGTGCGGTGGCCACGCTGTCCTTCCTCCTGCGCCGCGGCCTCCTCGGTCGCCCCGTGACGTCGCACGCCGCCGACGAGCCCCGCATGAACCGGTGGCGGGCGCTGCCCGTGACGTCGTCGAACGCCCTGTCCTCCCTCGCCTACGCCCCGGACGAGGTCATCCTC
Source organism: Micrococcus luteus (assembly GCF_022664405.1). Classification (NCBI taxonomy): domain Bacteria; kingdom Bacillati; phylum Actinomycetota; class Actinomycetes; order Micrococcales; family Micrococcaceae; genus Micrococcus; species Micrococcus luteus. The sequence continues at coordinate 26,040 of NZ_JAKRLB010000026.1, forward strand.
ACCCTGGTCGCGGCCGGCACGTCCGCGCTCGCGCTCGGACCCGCCGTCGGCTGGGCCGTCGTCGCGGTGATGCTGCTCATCGTCGTGTCCTTCCGCGCCGCGGTCGCCGCCGTTCCGCACGGCGGCATCTATCACATGGCCGGCACGAAGCTGGGCCCGAGGGCCGGCGTCGTCGCCTCGGCCGCACTCCTGCTGGACTTCGTGTTCACCGCCGCGGTCTCCGTGGCCGCCTTCGCCCACTTCGTGGCGGCGCTGGCCCCCGGACTCACCGTCGGCAGCCGCGTGCTGGTGGCCTCGGCCGCGCTCGTGGGCGTACTGCTGGCCGCGCTCCGCGGGGTGCGGCTGTCCCGGTGGGTGCTGCCCGTGCTCGTGAGCGTGTTCGTCGCCCTGACCGCGCTGCTCGTCCTGGCGGGCCTGTGGCAGGAGGGCCGTGGGCTGCTCGGCGCGGCGCCGACGGCCGGCTGGACGCAGGAGGGCGCCGGGGTCGGCGGGACCGTCGGCACCGTGGCGACGGCGCTGCTCGCCCTGCGCGCGTTCAGCGCGGGATCGGTGCTGCTCACCGGCGTCGAGGTGCCGGTCTCGAGCACCCGCCTGATGGCCCGGCCGGCCGTGCCCACGGTGCGGTGGGTGCTCACCGTGATGGCCCTCACCCTCGGCGCGCTGACCGTGGGCGTCATGCACCTGGCTCAGCGCACCGGCGTCGTCGTCGGGCTGGAGCTGGAGAACCTCCGGGACGCCGCGGGTGCCGAGGTCACGCCCGACCGCGCCCCCGCCCCCGTGCTCGCCCAGCTCGCGGACACCGTGTACGGCCCGGGCAGCATCCTGTCCGTCGCCACCATCGCGGCCACCGCCCTGCTCCTGCTGTTCGCGGCCAAGTCGGCGTTCCGCTCGTTCCCCGCCCTGGCCGCGCGCGTGGCCGAGGACGGCTACCTGCCCCGGCAGCTGAGGGTCCGCAGCGACCGGCTGGTGCACACGTGGAGCGTCCTCGGGATGGGGGCCGTGGCCCTCTCGCTCGTGCTGTTCTTCGAGGCCCGGACCGCCCTGCTCGTGCAGCTTTACGTCATCGGCGTGCTGCTGGCCTTCACGCTCGCGCAGGCCGGCATGCTGCGGCTGTGGCGCCGCCGGCTCGTGCACACACCGGGCGCCCGGGCCCGCGCGGCCGTCCGGCTGCGCCTGATCATCACGGCGGTGGCCTGGGTGGTCACGGCGCTGGCGGGCGTCGTCGTCCTGGTCACCCGCTTCACGCAGGGCGCGTGGGTGGCGCTGCTGGCGATCGTGCTCGGCTCGCTGGTGATGGGGCGGATCCGCCGCCACTACGCGGACGTGGACCGCGAGCTCGCACCGGACCCCCAGGACGACGCGCGGGCCCTGCCCTCGCGGGTCCACGTGGTGGTCGTCGTGACCACGCTGGACCGGCCGGCGCTGCGGGCGCTGGCCTACGCCCGCGCGTCGCGGCCGTCCTCCCTCGAGGCCGTCGTCGTGGACGCCGAGCGCGCCGCCACCCTGGAGGTGATCGACGCCTGGGAGCGTGCCGGCCTGCCGATGTCGCTCACCGTGATCGCCTCGCCCTACCGCGACACGGTGGCCCCCCTGGTGCGGCATGTGCGCGAGCACCGACGCCGCTCCCCGCGGGACCTGACCATGGTGTTCATCCCGGAGTACGTGGTCCGGCCGGGCTGGCGCACGCTCCTGCACAACCGGACCGCCACCCGCCAGACGCGGCGACTGCAGCGGGAGCCGGGCGTGATGGTGGGCTCGGTGCCGTGGCAGGTCCACGAGGGCCAGGGCTCTTGACCGCCCCGGCGCCCCCGGGGAGCGGCGGATGACGCCGTCCGACGGCGCGCCCACGATCGAGGCGACACAGCCGCATCGGTCTGCAAGGATGATGATGATCTGACCAGTCGATGCTCAGGGCAAGACCTGAAGCGCGCTGCGATGCGAGAGGAGCCAGACATGGCAGTCGTCGACACGTCCACAGACGTCACCGGGATCGGGAGGACCATCGAGGTGGAGGTCGGGGCCATGGCCCACGGCGGCCACTGCGTGGCCCGGCACGAGGGGCGGGTCGTCTTCGTGCGCCACGCCGTGCCCGGCGAGAAGGTCCGGGTGGCCCTGACCGAGGCCGAGGACGGGGCCCGCTTCTGGCGCGGCGACGTCGTGGAGGTGCTGCGGCCCTCCGAGTTCCGCCGCATCCACCAGTGGAAGCTCGCGGACATGCTGCGCGCCCACGCCTCGGGTCGCCCGCCCGTGGGCGGCGCCGAGTTCGGCCACATCGTGGTCCCGCACCAGCGCCGGCTCAAGGCCCAGGTCTTCAGGGACACGGTGCACCGCATCGCCGACCTCGCGGTGGAGCCGGAGGTGTGCTTCGCCGGCTCCGAGGACGAGCCCACCGGCCAGCGCTGGCGGACCCGGAACGCGTTCGCGGTGACCCCCCAGGGGCACATCGCGATGCACGCCTACCGTTCGGCGACCCTCCTGCCCGTGCGCAACATGCCGCTCGGCGTGCCGGCCCTCGATGCGCTCGCCCTGTGGGACTGGGACTTCACCGGAGCCGCCCGCGTGGACGTCGCGACGCCGGCCTCCGGCTCCCGCCCCCTCGTGCTGGTGACGCCCACCCCGCAGACGCGGGCGGACGAGGTCAAGCTCGGCCGGCTGCGCACCCGGATCCGCCAGGCGGCCAATGCGTGCGGCGTGGACGTCTCCACCGGCCTGGCCCTGCCCGGCCCGAAGCAGTTCCAGCCGGTCAAGGTCGAGCGCATCACCGGCAAGACCTGGGTCGAGGAGACCGTGGAGTCCGAGCGCGGCGGCACCAAGCGCTTCCGCGTCACGGGTGACGGCTTCTGGCAGGTCCACCAGCACGCCCCGGCCACCCTCGTGGACGCGGTGCTCGAGGACGCGCGCGTCGAGCCGGGCCAGGTCGTGGCCGACCTCTACGGCGGCGCCGGCCTGTTCAGCGCGTACCTGGCGGACGCCGTGGGACCCGAGGGCCGCGTGTACTCGGTGGAGGCCTCCCGCCAGGCCTCGAAGGACGCCCGCCGCAACCTGCACGACCAGCCGCAGGCCTCGGTGCTCAACGGCCCCACGGACAAGGTGCTCGGCAGCTGGCTGAAGTACCCCGAGCGTCCCGTGGCGGACGGCGGCCTCGGCGGTGCCGCGCTGGACACCGTCGTCCTGGACCCGCCGCGGGCGGGCGCGGGGCGGCGGGCGATCGAGCGCATCCTCGCGCTCGAGCCGGGCCGCATCGTGTACGTCTCGTGCGACCCCGCCTCGTTCGCCCGCGACCTGGCGTGGCTGCGCGACGGCGGCTACGAGGTGGAGCGCGCCCGCGTGTTCGACCTCTACCCGGACACGCACCACCTCGAGTCGGTGACCGTGCTGGTGCCGGCCGCCCAGAGCGCCCCGGCCGCGGCCGTCGTCGAGATCTGACCCGGCATCCGCGCGGCGGCCTGCGGGCCGCCGCGCGCCATGCCCGCGTCACACGGGACCGGCGCGGTACCCTGGGACACAGTGCGGCACCTGTGACGCAGACGACGCCCGTCCCGGACGGCGCGCGGTCCGCGGCCGCGGGTGACCACCCCCCACTGGACGAGCGCCCGGAGGAAACCGGGCGGGAAGAGGAGTCCTCTCGTGACCACCGTCGACAGCTTCGGCTCCAAGGGCGTCCTGGACGTCAAGGGAGCCGAGTATGAGATTTTCCGTCTGAACAAGGTCGAGGGGGCGCAGAAGCTGCCCTACTCCTTGAAGGTGCTGCTGGAGAACCTGCTGCGCACCGAGGACGGCGCCAACGTGACCGCCGACCAGATCAAGGCCCTGGCCGCCTGGGACCCGAACGCGCAGCCGGACACCGAGATCCAGTTCACGCCGGCGCGCGTGATCATGCAGGACTTCACCGGCGTGCCCTGCGTCGTGGACCTGGCCACCATGCGTGAGGCCATCCAGGACCTGGGCGGCGACCCGGAGCGCGTGAACCCGCTCTCCCCGGCCGAGCTCGTGATCGACCACTCCGTGCAGATCGACTCCTTCGGCAACGACGCCGCCATCGAGCGGAACATGGAGATCGAGTACGAGCGCAACGGCGAGCGCTACAAGTTCCTGCGCTGGGGCCAGACCGCCTTCGACGACTTCAAGGTCGTCCCCCCGGGCATGGGCATCGTCCACCAGGTCAACATCGAGAACCTGGCCCGCACCGTGATGACCCGCGAGGTCGACGGCGTGCTGCGCGCCTACCCGGACTCCTGCGTCGGCACCGACTCGCACACCACCATGGTCAACGGCCTGGGCGTGCTCGGCTGGGGCGTCGGCGGCATCGAGGCCGAGGCCGCGATGCTCGGCCAGCCCGTGTCCATGCTGATCCCGCGGGTCGTGGGCTTCAAGCTGACCGGCAGCATCCCGTCCGGCGCCACCGCGACCGACGTGGTGCTGACCATCACCGAGATGCTCCGCCAGCACGGCGTGGTCGGCAAGTTCGTCGAGTTCTACGGCGAGGGCGTCGGCTCCGTGCCCCTGGCCAACCGCGCCACCATCGGCAACATGTCGCCCGAGTTCGGCTCCACCGCCGCGATCTTCCCGATCGACGAGGTCACCCTCGACTACCTGCGCCTGACCGGCCGCTCCGAGGAGCAGGTCGCCCTCGTGGAGGCGTACACCAAGGAGCAGGGGATGTGGCACGACCCGTCCTCCGAGGTCGCCTACTCCGAGTACCTCGAGCTGGACCTGTCCACCGTGGTGCCCTCCATCTCCGGCCCGAAGCGTCCCCAGGACCGCATCGAGCTCACCGACTCCAAGGACCAGTTCCGCAAGGACCTGCACAACTACGCCACGCAGGACGAGGCCGGCGAGGGCCGCCCGTCCAAGCTCGTGGACGTGGCCATGCCGGACGGCCGCCAGTTCCAGCTGGACCACGGTGCCGTGTCCATCGCCTCGATCACCTCGTGCACCAACACGTCCAACCCCTCCGTGATGATGGCGGCCGGCGTGCTGGCCCGCAACGCGGTCGCCAAGGGCCTGAAGTCCAAGCCGTGGGTGAAGACCTCCGTGGCCCCGGGCTCCCGCGTGGTGACCGACTACTACGAGAAGTCCGGGCTGCGCGAGTCCCTCAACGACCTCGGCTTCAACGTGGTCGGCTACGGCTGCACCACCTGCATCGGCAACTCCGGCCCGCTGGAGTCCGAGATCTCCGAGGCCATCCAGGAGAACGACCTGTCCGTGACCGCGGTGCTCTCCGGCAACCGCAACTTCGAGGGCCGCATCAACCCGGACGTGAAGATGAACTACCTGGCCTCCCCGCCGCTGGTGGTCGCCTACGCCCTGGCCGGCACCATGGACTTCGACTTCGAGAACGAGGCCCTGGGCCAGGACACGGAGGGCAACGACGTCTTCCTCAAGGACATCTGGCCGGACCCGACCGAGGTCCAGCAGATCATCGACGCGTCGATCGACACCGAGATGTTCACCTCGCAGTACGCCACGATCTTCGACGGCGACGAGCGCTGGCAGTCCCTGGAGACCCCCTCGGGCTCCACCTTCGAGTGGGACGAGAAGTCCACCTACGTGCGCAAGCCCCCGTACTTCGAGGGCATGACCATGCAGCCGGACCCGGTGTCGGACATCTCCGGCGCCCGCGTCCTGCTCAAGCTGGGCGACTCCGTGACCACGGACCACATCTCCCCGGCCGGCTCCTTCAAGTCGGACACCCCGGCGGGCCGCTACCTGCTGGAGAACGGCGTGCAGCGCAAGGACTTCAACTCCTACGGCTCCCGTCGTGGCAACCACGAGGTGATGATCCGCGGCACGTTCGCGAACATCCGCATCAAGAACCAGCTGCTCGACGGCGTGGAGGGCGGCTTCACCCGCGACTTCACCCAGGAGGGCGCCCCGCAGGCCTACGTGTACGACGCGGCGCAGAACTACGCCGAGCAGGGCACCCCGCTGGTGGTCCTGGGCGGCAAGGAGTACGGCTCCGGCTCCTCCCGTGACTGGGCGGCCAAGGGCACGGCGCTCCTGGGCGTCAAGGCCGTGATCACCGAGTCCTTCGAGCGCATCCACCGCTCGAACCTCATCGGCATGGGCGTGCTGCCGCTGCAGTTCCCCGAGGGTGAGAACGCCGACTCGCTGGGCCTGACCGGCACCGAGACCTTCGACATCTCCGGCATCACCGCCCTCAACGAGGGCACCACGCCGAAGACCGTGAAGGTCACGGCCACCGGCGAGGACGGCAAGGTCACCGAGTTCGACGCGGTCGTCCGCATCGACACCCCCGGTGAGGCCGAGTACTACCGCAACGGCGGCATCCTGCAGTACGTGCTCCGTCAGATCGCCTCGAAGGCCTGATCCACGGGACACCGCCCGCGCGCGGGCATCACGACGGCGGCCCGCCGCCCTCCGCACGGAGGGCGGCGGGCCGCCGTCGTCGTGGGCGCCGGGGCCGACGCCGGTGCAGGACGCTCTTCATCCCCCAGTGCAGGGACCGTCCAACCCTTGGGCCAGACGGTCCTCGGGCGTGTCTGACAATGAAGCCGGGGGAAGGCCGGCACCCTCGAAGACACGGTCCCGGTTCCAGATGCTCTCCCACGCCCCCACAGGCCGGCAGGGCCGGCCGTTCGCCGATGCCCTCACGATGGTCGACGCCATCATCCACCGGTACAGGTGCATCGATCCCCTGGCGGGACCTGCCCGAGGTCTACGGGCCCTGGCTGAGTCGTGTGGACCTGGCACGGCCGCATGGCCGAAGAGGGCACCTGGGACACGGTGCTGGCAACACTGACCGCCGCAGCGGATGCCGAAATCGTGATCGATTGGTCGGTCTCGGTGGACTGTCAAGGGCCATTGAGTTCTGCCCATAGGCGGCCAGTGTTTCTTCCCGCTGGTGGCCATCAGAACTGCCCACTGGTGGCCAGCTGGTTTGCCCGTTTGGGTGGTGGTGCTGGCCACCGTGATGGGA
>NZ_JAKRLB010000027.1:0-30380 GCF_022664405.1 Micrococcus luteus
CAACCACCACCGCCGGCACTCCTCGCTCGGCTACCTAACCCCAGCCGAGTACGCTCGGCAGTGCACCCATCAAATGGAAACCGACGACTCACAGAACGTCCGGACCGAATGAAGGGGGCGGCTCACGGCCCTGAGCGTCGGGAGAGTTCGCCATGCGTTCAACGGTCGGGTCTGCGGCCTCCAGACGCAAGCGACCCGCGATCTCGTTCGGCATCCATGACGCTGCGAGGTCGGCGTTGACGCGGGCCTCGAGTACCGGGTCCTTTGCCACTTTCCGGACCTGTGGGCGAGAGCGCTGGCGTTGCGCTTTCACGTCCGCGGTCACGGCTTGATAGCCGCGCGTCTTCGTCGAGTTCGGTCGAAGCTCTCTGGAGACCACCGAAGGGCATCTACCCAGGTGAGACGCGATCTTCCGGACTCCCCACCCGGCCTTCGATCCCGTCGAGATCTCCATCCGCTCCGTGAACGTGAGTCGCCGCCGCACCATCCCAGGCCTCCTCGCCTCGAGCCCCCACCGACCGGGAGTGTTGCTACGACGCTATGACACCACCAACCGACAGTCATCTCTTGCCGATTTACATTCAGCCGACGACCTGAATGAAGCCAGCAGCCGAATGCACTCGACGGTCTACGTCGAAGTCGTGGTCTGGTCCAGGTCTCGGCGTCCCTTGCGGAGCCCGATTTCGTAGGCTGTAAAGGAAATGAGCGTCAGTGCGATTAACGGCAGCACGAACCACGCCATGGCTACGGTGAATCCCTCCAGTGCATCGTGCGCTGTGGCAGCCAGCACAAGGTATCCGGTGTAGGCGGCGTACAAAACCACGAACAAGCCGCCCTCCCAACGCGCCACCGCGAAGCCCGTGAACGCGATCGGCAGTAGTGCCACTGCGGCCGCCAGCATTACTGGGATATCGAAGGCCACTGCGGCGCCGGATACGGGAATGCCCTCAAGAGAGATGAGCGCGGTTAGTCCTAGCACTACCCCTATGTTGAAGATATTGCTGCCGACCACGTTGCCCACCGCTAGGTCGCGTTCACCGCGACGCACGGCAATGATGGACGTCGCCAGCTCGGGCAGCGATGTCCCGACAGCCACAACGGTCAGTCCGACCACGAGGCTGCTTACGCCCAACGTGGTGGCTATGTTCACTGCTCCTTCCACGAGCAGCGTGGCACCGGCGACCAGCAACGCGACCCCCAGCAGCACAAAGAAGAGCGACCTGCTGACCGAGGCGCCTAGCGCAGCCCCTTCCTCGTCGGCTGGATCGACGGTTGCCGAATCTCCTGTCCCTTCCCGGGCATTCACCGCGGTCTTGGCGTCCCGCCGACTAATCACCACGGACATTATGGTGTGGACCACCACACCGAAAAATAGTATCAGCCCGTCCACCGCACTGATCCTCCCATCCAGGGACACAAGGAGCAGTAGAACTGACAAGACGACCATCAGGGGCAGGTCAAAGCGGATCAGCCTCCGCTTTACAGCGAGGGGAACGACCAGCGCGGACAGTCCCAGGATGAGCAGGACATTAATGATGTTGCTGCCAACCGCATTGCCCACGGCAAGCCCCGGTTCATCACGCAGTACAGCACCGACGCTCACTGCGAACTCGGGTGCCGACGTCGCCGCTGACACTACGGTGAGACCGATCACCAATGACGAAATCCCGAAACGTCCGGCCAGTGCTGACGCCCCACGCACCAAAAATTCCCCACCCAAGACCAGCAGCACCAGTCCGGCCACGATCCGTCCAATATCAAGCGCATCCATGAGTAGGAGTGTACGGACCACAGTTCAGGCCCTGCCACGAGCACCCGCTGACCTCGAGATTTCACTGGGGTGTGGTCTCGACGGGTGGGCGTCATAGAGAAAGGTGCTCCTGGCCTGGGATGATACGGGGTGTCGAGTCTCGTAATCCCTGGCCGGAAGGAGCACCTTTCAGGTGTCCCACCCTACCGTGTTCTTCTACCCCCGCCCGCGTGTGGACGTCGCTGAGGTCCCGGCGGCCTCGCATGCGGGCGCGGTGCTGCTGACCGACACGATCCACGCCACCGGCCTCGCCTCTTCGCTGCGTGAAGCGTTGGGTTCATGGACGAAACCGCTGGCCGAGCATCACGCCTCCAAGGTCCTGCTGGACCTCGCGATGACTCTCGCGGTGGGCGGGGAGGTCGCCCGTGACACCGACCTGCTGCGGTGCGAGCCGGGCCTGTTCGGTGACGTCGCCTCGGCCCCAACGATCTCCCGCACGCTCACCACCCTCGCTGAGGACGCGCCCGCCGTGATGACCGCGATCGCCAGGGCTCGCAGGACCGCGCGCGAGCAGGCCTGGGCCCTGGCCGGCGAGCATTCCCCGGCCGAGGGGACGAGCGCGAAGACCCCGCTGGTCATCGACCTCGACGCCACCCTGATCAACGTCCACAGTGAGAAGGAGCAAGCCGCCCCGACGTTCAAACGCGGCTTCGGCTACCACCCTCTGTACGCGTTCCTGGACCACGGCAGCGAAGGAACCGGGGAACCGCTCGCGATCCACCTTCGCCCCGGCAACGCGGGCTCGAACACCGCCAGCGATCACATCGCCGTCACCCGTCTGGCCCTTGCGCAGCTCCCACCGGCCCTGCTGGGCCGGGGCGGGCGGGGATCGAAAAAGGTCCTGATTCGCACCGACGGGGCCGGCGGCCCCAAGGACTTCGCGGGCTGGCTGGAGCGGCAGCGTCTGGCCTACTCAGTCGGGTTCACCCTCCCCGCGAACACTCCTGACCTGTTGGAACGTATTGATGAGGCGAAGGCGTGGACTCCTGCCTACGACACCGACACCGAAGGGATCCGCGATGGGGCATGGGTCGCGGAACTGACCGGACTACTGGACCTGCCCGGGTGGCCCCCGGAATGCGGGTAACCGTAAGGAAGGAACGCCCCCACCCCGGAGTGCAGCTACGGATCACCGATCACAAAGGGATGCGGATCACTGCGTTCGCGACCAACGCCCCACGCGGCCAGCTTCCAGTGCTGGAGCTGCGTCACCGCCGCCGCGCGCGCTGCGAGGACCGGATCCGCAACGCCAAGGACATGGGCCTGATGAAGTTCCCGCTGCAGGGATTCGCGCAGAACCAGGTCTGGTGCCAGATCGTCCAGCTCGCCGGCGTCATCGTCGCCTGGATCCAGGCCATCGCGCTGGCCGGCCATGATGCACGTCGCTGGGAGCCCAAACGGTTTCGCGCACGGTTGTTCGAGATCCCCGCGACCATCGTGCGCCGCTGTCGGCACAAGATCCTGCATTCGAGGCTCATCGCATTTGAGGGTGTAGCAAGGGTCTGAAGCCGCCTGATTCGAGGAGGCTGCGGGCGATGTAGTTGGTGAGGTTGCGGAAGCCGAGGGCGGAGCCGCGCAGGTGTTCGAGCCGGCCGTTGATCGCCTCCGTCGGACCGTTGCTGGTGCCCAGTCGCTCGAAGAACGCCAGCACGTCGGCGGCGCGTTTGGTCAGTGTCCGGCCGAGCTTGCCCAGTTCCTCGAGGGTGTCGGGGACCTTCTTGCTCAGCGCCGCGATCACCTTCTCCATCTTGGCCTTAGCCTTTGCGCGGTCGAATTCTCGATACGCGGCGACCATGGCCTGGTAGATCTCCCAGGCCGCTTCGACCGCGGCGTGCTTCTCGTGGGCGAAGAGGACGCTGAGGTGTTCTTTTTGGCGGTCGGTCAGCAGGCTCATCCCGGTGTGGAGGGTGCGGCGCAGTTGCGTCCGGCAGAGTGGTGTACGAATCCCGCAGCACGTTGACTCCGGTTGGCGTGTCGACCGCGAAGTAGAAGCGGTCACCGCGGGAGGCTTTCGAGGAAACTCTCACATCCCACTCGAAAGGGACACCCGCGATGACCGCTCCCCACGATATCGACCCCCAGGCGTTTCTGTCCGATCTGCTCACCCAGGCCTCGCCGGACTTGATGCGTCAGATGCTCACCACCTTCATCAATGCCCTGCTGTCGGCCGAGGCTGACAGCGTGTGCGGCGCCGCCTACGGCGCCCGCTCGGATGAGCGCACCAACCGGCGTAACGGCTACCGGCACCGGGACCTGGACACCCGCGCCGGCACCATCGACGTCGCGATCCCGAAACTGCGCGAAGGCACCTACTTTCCCGACTGGCTCCTGGAGCGGCGCCGCCGCGCCGAGGCAGCGCTGACCACGGTGGTCGCCACCTGCTACCTGCTCGGCGTCTCCACCCGCCGGATGGACAAACTGGTGCAGACTCTCGGCATCACGGGCCTGTCGAAATCGCAGGTCTCAGAGATGAGTAAAGACCTGGATGCGCAGGTCGAAGCGTTCCGCACCCGGCCGCTCGATGCTGGGCCGTATCGGTTTGTCGCCGCCGACGCGCTCGTGCTCAAAGTGCGTGAACACGGCCGGGTCGTCAAGGTCGCCGCCATGGTCGCCACCGGCATCAACAACGACGGCTACCGCGAGATCCTCGGCCTGCAACTGGGCACCGCGGAGACCAGGGAGGGGTGGCTCGGGTTCTTCCGTGATCTGGCTGCCCGCGGCCTGTCGGGGGTGGAGCTGATCACCTCCGATGCCCATGCCGGGCTGGTCGAAGCGGCCGGGGCGGTGTTCGGGACGGCGCAGTGGCAGCGCTGCCGCACCCACTACGCGGCCAACCTGATGGCGGTGTGCCCGAAGTCGCAGTGGCCCGCGGTGAAAGCGCTGCTGCACAGCGTCTACACCCAGCCCGACGTCGAGGCGGTGATCGCCCAGTACGAGCACATGATCGACAGCCTGGCCACCCATCTGCCGGCCGCTGCCGAGCACCTCGAGGGCGCCCGCGATGAGGTGCTCACGTTCACGAAGTTCCCGAAGGAGGTGTGGAAGAAGATCTGGTCGAACAACCCGAACGAACGGCTCAACAAGGAGATCCGGAGACGCACCGACGTCGTCGGCATCTTCCCCAGCCGAGTCGCGGTGATTAGACTCCTCGGCGCGGTGCTGGCCGAGCAGCACGACGAATGGACCGAATCACGGCGCTACATGAGCCTGGAATTGCTGACCGCGACCGACACGATGCTCGCCGAAGCAGCCGCGAAAGCCGCGGCTGAACAAGCCGCCCTACAGGTCAGCGACACCATGACCGACGACCCCGGCCACGCGGCACTCGCCGCCTGACAACCCACCCGACCACGAGGAACCCGACAAAGCCTCGATACACCACTCAAAAGGACTTGACCATGGCTATGCCCGAGACCGACCTGCTGCGCATCGGCCGCTGGTGCCGTGAACGCGTGCCCGAGCACCTGTGGGATCAGGTGAGAGTAGAAGCCGAGATCGCCGACCGGCACGTCACGATCATCGAGACGCGGCCGCCGTGGGACGGGCAGGGCGACTGGACGCGGTTCCCGGTCGCGCGCCTGCGATACACCGTCAAGACCGGCCAGTGGAGCATCTACTGGCGTGACCGGCACATGAAGTTCCACGAGTACACGAAGAGGCGCCCGACGAAGAACGTCCAGAGTCTGCTCGACTACATCGGCAGCCACCAGGATCCGATCTTCTGGGGCTGAGAGCTCCCACGGCCGTGTCGGTACTCACCGCTACGGTCGGGAGTATGAGCGAAGAGCAATGGGATGAAGCGGCCTTCCGCGCATCGATCCCGGCCGCGCGCGAGAAGGTTGAGTTTGCCGCAAGGTTCTGCGAGATCGGCCCCTCACAGCCCCGCTGGGATAGTCACCGTCCCGTCGTCGAGTTGATCTTCTATCTCTGCAAGCTCGACTACGACATCAAGGTGCTCCTGCTGCCTTCCTGACCGATTGAAGCGCCCTGGGTTTGTTGGAGACTCCTGACCTTGGAAACGAGGATGGAGTTATGCCGAAAGAGCAGACAGCGGGGAAGCCGACGACGCGTCGGTATTCGCCGGAGGAGAAGGCCGCGGCGGTCCGGATGGTGAGGACGCTGCGTGCCGAGCTGGGGACCGAGCATGGGACCGTCAATCGGGTCGCGACGCAGCTCGGGTACGGGGTCGAGTCCGTGCGGATGTGGGTCAAGCAAGCCGACATCGACGACGGCGTCACCTCTGGCGTGAGCAGCGCTGAGGCGCGGCGGGTGCGTGAACTGGAGCAGGAAGTCCGGGAGTTGCGGCGGGCCAACGAGGTCCTCAAGCGTGCTGCGTCTTTCTTCGGGGCGGAGCTCGACCGCCACTACCGGAAGTAGTCGCGTTCATCGACGCGAACAAGGATGACCTGGTCGACGCTCGCCGGCTCGGAGTCGAGCTCATCTGCAGGCTGCTGCAGGTGGCTCCGAGCAGCTACTACGCCGCCAAGACCCGCGCCCCCTCGGCTCGCGCGGTGCGGGACGAGGAGCTGATCCCGCAGCTGGTCGAGCTCTAGGAGACGAACTACCGCGTCTACGGGGTCAGAAAGCTCTGGAAGACCGCGCGTCGCGCCGGGATCGACATCGGCCGAGATCAGACGGGCCGGCTCATGCGCGCCGCAGGGATTAAGGGCGCGACCAGGTCGAAGCGGGTGAAGACGACCCGGCCAGATCCGACCGCGGCGCGGCACCCGGACCTCGTGAAGCGGGAGTTCACCGCGCCTGCCCCGAACCGGCTCTGGGTCACCGACCTGGCGTTCGTGCCGACGTGGGCCGGCGTCGCGTACGTCTGCTTCATCGTCGACGCGTTCTCCCGGATGATCGTCGGGTGGCGGTGCGCGTCACACATGCGCACCGAGATGGTCCTCGACGCGATCGAGATGGCCCGCTGGTCCCGCGGCGCTCGCCACGAGGACCTGCGCTGCCACAGCGACGCGGGGTCTCAATTCACCTCCATTCGCTACGGCGAACGCCTCGCCGAGATCGGAGCGACACCGTCGATCGGGACCGTCGGGGACAGCTATGACAACGCCCTGGCCGAGACCGTGAACGGCTATTACAAGGCCGAGCACGTCCGCGGACCCGCACGGCCAGGTCCCTGGCGGACGGTCGAGGACCTCGAGCTCGCGACCCTCGGGTGGGTGTCCTGGCACAACACGCAACGCCTCCACGGCTACCTCGGCGACGTCCCACCCGCCGAGTTCGAGGACACGTTCTATGCTGTCGAAGCCGGCCGCGAACAGCTGGTCGGAATCAAATAGCGCGAGTCTCCATCAGACCCAGGGGGCTTCAGGGCCAACGCTCTGGTCACCGACGAGATCGATTTTGGATCGAGCCGCTCGGCCACTGAGGAAGTTCTGAATTCCCGGGGATATAAGTCGAGCCGAACGCCGAACCGTAGGGTTTGTCTCGATCGGTTTGCGCTAAGGAATATGCCAGGCACAGAAAGAGGCCCAGGCGCTCCCCTCGACGGAGCACCTGGGCCTCATTCCGTATTCCCAGGCAGATGCGGACTCTGACCCGTGGGAATGTGGTCGGGCTAGCGGGATTTGAACCCACGACCTCTTGACCCCCAGTCAAGCGCGCTACCAAGCTGCGCCATAGCCCGTGGCGAATCGCGGTCATCCGCGCTTCAGCACCCGACGAGCATACCCCACCCGCACCGCCGGACGCGAATCGGGAGCGGGTATGCCGGGGCGTCGTCGTCAGGGGCAAAACGCGTGACACCCCGGAACGTGAACAAGGGGCCCACGTCCTCTTCACAGACGTGAACCCCTCATCCCTTGACCGAGGGCCACCCGACCGAGAGTCCCCCAGCGACCGCGGCCCTGGCGTACCGGTGGGCCTGGCGGTCTGCACGAACCCTCTCATGACTGAGGGTGCAGTCGCGCACGGGTGAAGCGTAACACGCCAGGCCGCTTCGATCCGCCGTTCCGGGCGGGTCGAAGAGGCGTGTCGGGGGCTCACGGAGCGCCGTCTCAGGATCAGTAGGTGAAGGTCCGGTCCCCCACGCGGAATTCGACGTCCTCCAGGTCCGGGATGGCGTCGCGCGCCCGGTCCGCCGCCTCCCGCATCGTGTCCTCGAGAACCTGGGGATCGGCCTCGAGCAGGGACTGGCCGAACTCGATGACCACCTTCCCGTCCTCCCGGAGGGCCTCGACGTCGACGATGTCCGAACCGGAGGGCAGGGATCGCGTCAGGTCCTCGACGACCTCGGCGGCGCGCTGGTCCGCCTCCTCGAGGGCGCCCTCCGCCTCCTGGCGCAGCTGCCCCAGGTCCACGCGGTCCGAGGCGTCCGCCTCCAGCTCGCTGATCCGGTCCTCGGCCTGGGCGAGCCGGTCCTCCGCGCTCTGCAGCGCGGCCCGGGTCTCGCCGTCGTCGACCGCGCAGCCGGATGCGGCCAGCGCGAGCGCGGCCAGGGTGGCCAGGGACAGGGCGGCGGGGCGACGTCGGATGAGGCTCATGCCCACAGGCTACGAGGCGAAGGTGGAAGAACTGTGGGAGCTTGCCGGGACGACGACGTCCCCCGGCGCGGGAGGCCGAGGGACGTCGTCGGTGGCGGGGCCGGATCAGCGGCCGCGACCGCGCTTCTCGCGCACGCGCATCCCGATCTCGAGGGGCGTGCCCTCGAACCCGAACGTCTCGCGCAGGCGGCGCACGATGAACCGGCGGTAGCCGGGGTCCAGGAACCCCGTGGTGAACAGCACGAACTTGGGCGGCCGGCTCGAGACCTGGGTCGCGAACAGGATGCGGGGCTGCTTGCCGCCGCGCAGCGGGTGCGGGTGGGCCGCCACGAGCTCGCCGAGGAACGCGTTGAGCTTGCCCGTGGGGATGCGGGTGTCCCACGAGTCCAGGGCGAGGTCCAGCGCGGGGACGAGACGGTCCTTGTGCCAGCCGGTCTTCGCGGAGATGTTCACGCGCGGCGCCCACGCGACGTGCGCCAGGTCCCGCTCGATCTCCTTGGCCAGCTGGTACCGGCGGTCCTCATCCACCTGGTCCCACTTGTTGAACGCGATCACGAGGGCGCGTCCGGAGTCCAGCACCATCTGGAGGATGCGCACGTCCTGCTCCGAGATCACCTGCGGCGCCTCGAGCAGCACCACGGCCACCTCGGCGCGGTCCAGGGCGGAGGCCGTGCGCAGCGACGCGTAGTAGTCGGCGCCGTGGGCCATGTGCTGCCGTCGGCGGATGCCGGCGGTGTCCACGAAGCGCCACAGGCGTCCGCCGAGCTCCACGAGCTCGTCCACGGGGTCGCGCGTGGTGCCGGCCAGGTCGTCCACCACCACGCGGTCCGAGCCGGCCAGCTTGTTCAGCAGCGAGGACTTGCCCACGTTCGGCCGGCCCACGAGGGCGATCCGGCGCGGGCCGCCGCGCGGCACGAGACCGCCGTGGGCGGACTCCTCCGGCAGTGCCTCGAGCGCGGCGTCCAACAGGTCCGCGACGCCGCGGCCGTGCACCGCGGACACCGGGTACGGGTAGCCGAAGCCGAGCGACCACAGGGTGGCGGCGTCGGCCTCCTGGACCATGTCGTCCACCTTGTTGGCGGCCACGATCACCGGGCGGTCCTTGCGACGCAGCATCGAGACCACGGCCTCGTCCGTGGCCGTCATGCCGACGGTGGCGTCCACCACGAACACGACGGCGTCCGCCACGTCCACGGCCAGCTCGGCCTGCTCGGCCACGCGACGGTGGATGCCCTTGGCGTCGTGCTCCCAGCCGCCGGTGTCCACCACGGTGAACTCGCGGCCGTTCCACTCGGCGTCGTAGGAGACGCGGTCGCGCGTCACGCCGGGCACGTCCTCCACCACGGCCTCACGGCGGCCGATGATGCGGTTGACGAGCGTGGACTTGCCGACGTTCGGCCGGCCCACGATGGCCAGCACGGGCGGCACGGGCGCGTCGACGTCCTCGTCGGGCCCGAGCTGCCACGCGTCGAGGAGGGCGGCGTCGTCCTCCTCGAGCTCGTAGTCCTCGAGGCCGGCGCGCAGCGACGCGGCGCGCGCCTCGGCCTCCTCCTCGGTCATGGCGGCGAGCCGCTCGGCCACCTGATCGTCGCCGGCGGGGACGAACTCGTCCTCACCGGAGCGGTGCTGGGGGTTCTCGGTCATCGTCGGCCTCCCTTCACGGCCGGGATGCCGGCCTGGTCCTCGACGGCGGCCAGGACGGCCGCCACGGTCTGCTCGAAGTCGAGCTCGGTGGAGTCCACGAGCGCCACCCCGTCGGCGGGGCGGTCGAACGTGGACACGGTGGCGTCGCGGGCGTCGCGCCCGGCCACCTGACGGTGCAGCGTGCCGGCGTCGACGCCGGTCTCCCCCGCCGCGGCCAGCTGGCCGGAGCGGCGGGCGGTGCGCACGGCCTCGGAGGCCGTGAGCAGCACGCGCGCGTGGGCGTCCGGGGCCACCACCGTGGTGATGTCGCGGCCCTCGGCGACCATCCGGCCCGCGGCGGCGATCGCCGCCCGCTGGCGGCGGTGCAGCTCCTCGCGCACCGGGATCACCACGGCGACGGTGGAGACCGTGTCCGTGACCTCGGGGCCGCGGATCGCCTCGGTGACGTCCGTGCCGCCGACCCGCACGGCCTCGACGTCCGGGTCGGTGGACTGGTCCAGGTCCATGGCGACGGCGGCCGCCGCCACGGCCTCCGCATCGGCCAGGTCGACGCCCTCGTGCAGGCAGTGCCACGCCACGGCGCGGTACATGGCGCCGGTGTCCAGGTATGCGGCGCCGAGACGCCGGGCCACGGCCTTGGACACGGACGACTTGCCCGAGCCCGAGGGCCCGTCCACCGCCACCACGAGCGGCGCGGGTGCGACGTCGTCGCGGGTGTGCTCGGTCATCTCAGACCACCTTCCATCCGGCGGCGGTCAGCGCCGCCACGAGTTCGTCCCTGCGGCCGGGCAGCACGGAGATCTCCACCATGCCGACCCGGTGGCCCGAGGCGTGCTCGAGCCGCAGGTCCTCCACGTTCACGTCCGTGCGGCCGACCTTGTCGAGGAGGGCCGCGATCTGCCCGGGGGCGTCGTCCACGATCACCGTGACCACCGCGAACGCCTGCGGCGGCGCCCCGTGCTTGCCGGGCACCCGGGCCCGACCGGCGTTGCCCTCGGCGATCAGCTGCGCCATGTCCAGCCGCGCCCCGGGGGCGGAGGGGTCCTCCAGGGTGCGGATCAGCCGGTCCAGGTCCGCCCGCAGCCCGTGCAGCGCCGGCACGATCCGCCCGGCGTTGCCGGAGAGGATCTGCACCCACAGCTGCGGATCCGACGCCGCGATCCGGGTGGTGTCCCGCAGCCCGTTGCCGGCCAGGGCGAGCGCCTGGTCCGGGGTGTCCTGCAGGCGGGAGGCCACGAGCGAGGCGGCGATCTGCGGCAGGTGCGAGATCAGCGCGACCGATTCGTCGTGGGCGCGGGCGGCCATCCGGTAGGGGGTGGCCTGCAGCGTCAGCGCGAGCGCCCGACCGGCCGCGAGGGCGGCCGGGTGGGTCGTGTCCGTCGGGCACAGCACCCACGGCGCCTGCGTGAACAGGGTGCCGCGGGCCGCCACGGGACCGGACCGCTCGGAGCCGGCCATCGGGTGCGTCCCGAGGTACCGGTCGGCGTCCTGTGGAGCCAGGCGGCCGTCGTCGACGGCGGCGCGCACGCCCGTGGCGACCGCCTCCTTCACCGAGGCGATGTCCACCACCACGGCCGCGGGCCAGCGGCGCAGCGAGTCCACCACGACGTCGGCGGTCACGTCCGGCGGCGCGGCCACGACGACGAGGCCCGGGGCGGCGTCGAGGTCGTCGCCCTCGGCGTCCAGGCGGGCCGGACGCCCGGCGCGGATGTCCGCGGCCACGGCCAGGGCGGCGGGCGAGGGGTCGTGCAGGCGCACGTCCACACCGGCCGAGCTCAGCCCGATGCCGATCGAGGTGCCCAGCAGGCCGGTCCCCCGGACGAGGACGGGCTGCGGGATCCCGGCCGGGCCGTCACCGAGCGCGGCGGCGGACTCGGCGGGCGCGCTCACAGGCCGACCAGGGCCTTGAGGTGGCCCAGCTCCTGCGCGTTGAGCGCACGGACGGTGCCCTGCTTCTGGTCGCCCAGCAGGATCGGGCCCACCTTGACGCGGACGAGCCGCTCGACCGGGTGGCCGATCTCCTGGAACATGCGGCGCACGATGCGGTTCTTGCCCGAGTGCAGCACGACCTCGACGAGCACGTGGCCCGGCGTCGAGTCGACGAGCTTGAACGAGTCGACCTGCGCCACGCCGTCCTCGAGCTCCACGCCCTCGCGCAGGCGGTTGGAGACGCCCTTGGCCAGCGGGCCGCGGGTCTGGACCACGTAGGTCTTGGGGACCTCGTAGCTCGGGTGGGTGAGGCGGTTGGCCAGCTCGCCGTCGTTGGTGAGGATGAGCAGGCCCTCGGTCTCGTTGTCCAGGCGGCCCACGTGGAACAGGTGCTCCTGCCCGGGCTTGAGGTAGGTGGCGATCGAGGGCCGGCCCTCCGGGTCCACCATCGTGGAGATCACGCCGCGGGGCTTGTTGAAGACGAAGTACTGCTTGGTCACGTCCGTCTGCACGGAGATGCCGTCCACGCGGATGACGGCCTTGGCCGGGTCCACGCGCACGCCGGGCTCGGTGACGACGACGCCGTCCACCTCCACGCGGCCCTCGGCGATGAGGTCCTCGCTCACGCGCCGGGACGCCACACCCGCGGCGGCCAGCACCTTCTGCAGGCGCTCACCCGACTCGTCGTGGATGCGGTCGAGGTGGGCGGCCTTGGCCCGGGCGGCGCCGGCGCCGCGGCCGCGGCGACCGCGGGTGCGCGGCACGGCGTCCTCGTCGAAGGGGGCCTCCTCACGGGGGGCGGCGGCGCCGCGGCGGGCACCGATCTGTCGCTGGAAGTCGCGCTCCTGGAACGGGCCGCCCCGTCGACCGACGGCGGGGGTGCGTCCGGAGCCTCGCGGCTTGCGGGAGTTCATGGGGAGGGCGTCCTTTCGGGTGCGCGTCAACGGCGCCGGTCGGGCCGGCGGCGGACGGGTCAGGGGGTGAGGGACGGTCCGGAGACGGACACGCCCGGCTTCATTCTCGCAGATCGGCGGCGTCGCGTCTCCCGGCCACCGCTCCCCCGGCCGCGAGCGCGGAGAAAACCGGCCCGGTCCCGCGACGGGACCGGGCCGGCGTCGTCGGCGGTCAGCGGACGGTCACGGCGCGCCGCCGCGGCAGATCAGCTCGCGGGCGAGCTGCCGGTAGGCCTTGGCCCCGTCGTGGTTCTCGGCGAACAGGGTGATGGGCGTGGCCGCCACCGTGGCGTCGGCGAACTTGATGGACCGCTTGATGACGGTCTCGAACACGCGGTCCCCGAAGCCGGCCACGAGCGAGCCCACGACCTCCTTGGAGTGCAGGGTCCGCTGGTCGAACATCGTGGCCAGCACGCCGTCGATCTCCAGGTCCGGGTTGAGCCGGTCCTGCACCTTCTCGATCGTCTCGACGAGGAGCGCGACCGCGCGCAGCGCGAAGAACTCGGCGGTCAGCGGGATGATCACGCCGTGCGAGGCCGTCAGCGCGTTCACGGTCAGCAGGCCCAGCGAGGGCTGGCAGTCGATGAGGACCACGTCGTAGTCATCGCGGACCTGACGCAGCGCGCGCTCGAGGACCTGCTCGCGGGCCACCTCGTTGACGAGCTGCACCTCGGCCGCGGACAGGTCGATGTTCGCGGGCAGCAGGTCCATGTTCTCGAAGTCGGTGGACAGGATCGCGTCCTTCGCGGTCACCGACCGCTCCATGAGCACGTTGTACACCGTGGTGTCGAGCTCGTGGGGGTTCGCGCCCAGGCCGGCCGAGAGGGCGCCCTGGGGGTCGAAGTCCACCATGAGCACCTTGCGCCCGTAGCCCGCGAGCGCGGCGCCGAGGTTGATGGTGGAGGTCGTCTTCCCGACGCCGCCCTTCTGGTTCACCATCGAGATGATCCGCGCCGGGCCGTGCGAGGCCAGGGGCGCGGGCTCCGGGAAGTCGTGCTTGGGCCGGCCGGTGGGCCCGAGCACGGGCTCACCGTGGATCGTCATCACGGGGATCGGTTCTCTCGAGGTCACGGCGGCGCCGGCTCCTTCCACGGTGGTCTGCATGCCCGGCCGCGGGCCGCGGCACGCCGCGGCCGCCGTCGTCGGCGTGTCCGGATCTTCCTCCACCCTAGTGCCTGGCGTTCCCGGGACGACGGCGGCGCTCAGCCCGCCGGGCGCAGCACCCCGGCCAGGGCCTCGAGCACGGCGGGGTCCTCGATGGTCGAGGGCACCGCGTACTCCTCGCCGTCGGCCATCTGCCGCATGGTCTTGCGCAGGATCTTGCCCGAGCGGGTCCTGGGCAGCGCGTCCACCACGACGACGTCGCGGAAGTCCGCCACCGGGCCCACCTCGCGGCGCACCGCCTGACGCAGCTCGTCCAGGAGCGCGGCCTCGGCCTCGGAGCCGGCCTCGGGCGTCTCGACGCCGGACTTGAGGACCACGTAGCCCGAGGGCCGCTGGCCCTTGAGCGGGTCCGCGATGCCGATCACGGCACATTCGGCCACCGCCGGGTGGGCGGCCAGGGCGGCCTCGAGGACGCCCGTGGACAGCCGGTGCCCGGAGACGTTGATGACGTCGTCGGTGCGGCCGAGCACGAACACGTAGCCGTCGTCGTCCACGACGCCGGAGTCACCGGTCGCGTAATGGCCGGGGAACGCGCTGAGGTAGGAGTCGATGTAGCGCTGGTCGTCGCCCCACAGGGTGGGCAGGGTGCCCGGGGGCAGCGGCAGCCGCAGGGCGATGTTGCCCTCGGTCCCGGCGGGCACGGGCTCGCCCAGGCCGTCCAGGACCACGAGATCGACGCCCGGCGAGGGCACCGAGGACGAGCCGATCTTCACCGGCAGCTGCTCCAGGCCCACCGGGTTCGCCGCGATGGCCCACCCGGTCTCGGTCTGCCACCAGTGGTCGATCACCGGCATGCCCAGCAGGCCCTCGATCCACCGCTGCGTCTCCGGGTCCAGGCGCTCGCCCGCGGCGAAGAAGTGCCGCAGGGAGGACAGGTCGTGGTCCTTGAGCAGCTCGCCCTCGGGGTCGGCGCGGCGGATCGCGCGCAGCGCCGTGGGGGCCGTGAAGAAGGAGCGCACGCCGTGGTCCTCGATCAGCCGCCAGAACGCGCCGGCGTCGGACGTGCCCACGGGCTTGCCCTCGTACATGACCGTGGTGGCCCCGGCCAGCAGCGGGCCGTAGACGATGTAGGAGTGCCCCACGACCCAGCCCACGTCCGAGGCCGTGCACATCGCCTGCCCCGGACCGACGTCGTAGATGTGCTCCATGGTCCAGCGCAGGGCGACGGCGTGGCCCCCGTTGTCCCGGACGACGCCCTTCGGCTTGCCCGTGGTGCCCGAGGTGTAGAGCACGTACAGCGGGTCGGTGGCCTGCACCGGGACGCAGTCGGCCGGCTCGGCGGCCGCGACGGCCTCGCCCCAGTCCTCCCAGCTCGCGCCCCCGCGCCCGTCGGCGTCCGCGAGCGCGGTCTCGAAGCCCTCGCGGTGGTGGACCAGCACCGTGCGCACGGGGTGCGCGGCGGTCTCGAGCGCCTCGGCCACGGCGGGCAGGTATTCGACCCGGCGCTTGGGCTCGATGCCGCCGGAGCAGGTGAGCACGACGTCGGGGGCGGCGTCGTCGATGCGGGAGGCGAGCTCGCGCGGGGCGAAGCCGCCGAAGACCACGGAGTGCACCGCGCCGAGCCGCGCGCACGCCAGCATCGCGATGTGGGCCTGCGGGATCATCGGCAGGTACACGAGGACGCGGTCGCCCTTGCCGACGCCGCGCGCGGCCAGGGCGCCGGCCAGGCGGGCCACCGCGTCCGTGAGCTCGGCGTACGTGTAGCGGGTGACCTCACCGGTCATCGCGGAGTCGTGGATCAGCGCGACGGCGTCCCCGCGGCCCGCCTCGACGTGCCGGTCCAGGCAGTTGAAGGCGGTGTTCAGCTCGCCGTCCGGGAACCAGCGGTACAGAGGCGCGGCGGAGTCGTCGAGGGCGCGCGTGGGCGCGACGGTCCAGTCGATGGCGCGCGCCGCGTCGAGCCAGAACCCCTCGGGGTCGCGGAGGGAGCGGGCGTGGGCGTCGGCGTACGCGCCGGAGGGGCGGTCTTCGGCGGGGGCATCGTGGGTCGCCATGCGCCCAGGGTAGTGCCGTGGATCACAGGGGGCAAGGGATCTGTATACATTTCGTGCCCCGTCAGTGAGGCGTGGCGGCACGCGCGAGACCCGCGCCGGGGACGCACCACCCAGCCCCCGCACGCCGGACGACGCTCCCCGTGGACGGCGTCGCCCGGCACGCGCATCGGACACACCCCCTGCCCTCGGCGGGACTGTTGTGTATACACTGGCGGCATGCGAGCGAGTGAGCGGGCGTACCAGGCCCTGAGGGCGGAGATCCTCGACTGGTCCCTCCCTCCGGGCGCGGGCCTGGGCGAGGTGGAGCAGGCCGAGCGCCTGGGCATCTCGCGCACCCCTCTGCGCGAGGCGCTCTCCCGCCTGGTGGCCGACGGCCTGGCCGAGCAGGCCCCGGGCCGGGGCATCGTCGTCGCCGACCTGTCCCTCGAACAGGCGGACCAGCTGTTCGACCTGCGCATCGCCCTCGAGTCCCTCCTGGCGCGCCGGGCCGCGCAGCGGGCCACCCCGGAGGCGGCCGAGCGGTTCACGGTCCTCGCGGGCCGTTTCCAGGAGGCCGAGGCGGCCCTGCGCGGCGGGACCGACCCGGCGGACTACTACGCGATGACGGCCGAGCTGGACAGCCGGCTGGACGAGGCCGCCGCGAACCCCTACCTCGTCTCCACCCTGCGCACCCTGCGCCTGCACCTGGCGCGCCTGCGCCGACTGGCCGCGGACGACCCGGCCCGCCTCGCGGCCTCCGCCGCGGAGCACGCGGACATCGCCGACGCCGTCGGCTCGGGCGCCGCAGACCTCGCGGAGGCGACCACGCGGGTCCACCTGCACCACGCCTTCCACCATCTGACCCGGCGCGGCCGCGCCGAGGAGACCCCGACCCTGCTGACCCCCACCGAAGGAGACCGACCATGAAGAACCATCACGTGCGCGTCCACCGCTCCGAGGAGAACCTCGAGCGCAAGGACCAGCTGGCCTGGAAGCTGGCCGAGGTGGCCGTCGACGACGTCGAGGTGCTGCCCGAGGTCGAGGAGATGATCGTCAACCGGATCATCGACAACGCCTCCGTCGCCGTCGCCTCGCTGAAGCGCGGCCCGATCGTCGCCGCCCGCGCCCAGGCCCTGTCCCACCCCGTCTCCACCGGCGGCGAGGGCGCCTCCGTGTTCGGTGTGGAGCAGAAGGTCTCCCCCGAGTGGGCCGCGTGGGCCAACGGCGTGGCCGTCCGCGAGCTGGACTACCACGACACGTTCCTGGCCGCCGAGTACTCCCACCCGGGCGACAACATCCCGCCGATCCTCGCCGTCGCCCAGCACGCCGGCCGCTCCGGCAAGGACCTGATCCGCGGCATCGCCACCGGCTACGAGATCCAGGTGGACCTCGTGAAGTCCATCAACCTGTACGGCCACAAGATCGACCACGTGGCCCACATCGGCCCCTCCGCCTCCGCCGGCATCGGCACCCTGCTCGGCCTGGACACCGAGACCATCTTCCAGGCCATCGGCCAGGGCCTGCACACCACCACCGCCACCCGCCAGTCCCGCAAGGGCGAGATCTCCACGTGGAAGGCCCACGCCCCGGCGTTCGCGGGCAAGATGGCCGTCGAGGCCGTGGACCGCGCCATGCGCGGCCAGACCTCCCCCGTCCCGATCTACGAGGGCGAGGACGGCGTGATCGCCTGGCTGCTGGACGGCCCGGACGCCTCCTACGAGGTGCCGCTGCCCGAGCAGGGCGAGCCCAAGCGCGGCATCCTGGACACCTACACCAAGGAGCACTCGGCCGAGTACCAGGCCCAGGCCTGGATCGACCTGGCCCGCAAGCTCCACAGGGAGCACCCCGAGGCCACCGACCCGGCGAACGTCGAGTCGGTGCTGATCAAGACCTCGCACCACACCCACTACGTGATCGGCTCGGGCGCCAACGACCCGCAGAAGTACGATCCGACGGCCTCGCGCGAGACCCTCGACCACTCCATCCCCTACATCTTCACCGTGGCCCTGCAGGACGGCTCCTGGCACCACGTGGACTCCTATGCCCCCGAGCGCGCCCAGCGCGAGGACACCGTGGCCCTGTGGCACAGGGTGACCACCGTGGAGGACCCGGAGTGGACCCGCCGCTACCACTCGCTGGACCTCGCGGAGAAGGCGTTCGGCGGCGCGGTGGAGATCACCCTCAAGGACGGCACCGTCATCACCGACGAGATCGCCGTGGCCGACGCCCACCCGCTCGGCGCCCGGCCCTTCGCCCGCGAACAGTACATCCAGAAGTTCCGCACCCTGGCCGAGGGCATCGTCTCGAAGGAGGAGCAGGACCGCTTCCTGGCCGCCGCCGAGCGCGTGGCCGAGCTGCAGCCCGGCGAGCTGGACCAGCTGAACATCCTGGCGGACCCGGCGTTCCTGCCCGAGGCCGACCTCGCCGCCGCCCCGAAGGGCCTGTTCTGATGCTGTACTCGACGAAGACGGCCGAACAGAAGCGGATCGACCTGCGGCAGACCCTGAAGCAGGGCGGCGCCCAGCAGTTCCCGGGCGCGTTCACCCCGCTGACCGCCAAGCTGATCCAGGAGAAGGGCTTCCCCGGGGTGTACATCTCCGGCGGCGTGCTCGCGAACGAGCTGGGCCTGCCCGACGTCGGGCTGACCACGCTCACCGAGGTGGCCGTGCGCGGCGGGCAGATCGCCCGCCTCACGGACCTGCCGTGCCTCATCGACGCGGACACGGGCTTCGGCGAGCCGATGAACGTGGCCCGCACGGTGCAGGAGTTCGAGAACGCCGGCCTGGCCGGCTGCCACATCGAGGACCAGTTCAACCCCAAGCGATGCGGCCACCTCGACGGCAAGAACATGGTGGACCTCGACACCGCGGTCAAGCGCATCGCCGCCGCCGTCGACGCCCGCCGGGACCCGAACTTCCTCATCATGGCGCGCACCGACCTGCGTGCCGTGGAGGGCCTGGACGCCGCGATCGCCCGCATGAAGGCGCTCGTGGAGGCCGGTGCGGACGCGATCTTCCCGGAGGCCCTGAAGGACATCGGCGAGTTCGAGACCGTGTGTCGCGAGCTGGAGCCCCTCGGGGTCCCGGTCCTGGCGAACATGACCGAGTTCGGCAAGTCCGAGCTGTTCACCCGCCGGCAGCTGGCGGACGCCGGCATCGCGATGGTGATCTACCCGGTCACCCTGCTGCGCTCCGCGATGGGCGCCGCCGAGCGCGTGCTCGACGCCATCAAGGAGGAGGGCACCCAGCAGTCGCAGGTGGAGCAGATGCTCACCCGCGCCCGCCTCTACGAGCTGGTGGACTACGAGGGCTACAACGCCTTCGACACGGGCATCTTCAACTTCGACGTGCCCACGCTCGACATCGGCGCCAACCACGCCGACCTCTGACCCGTCACCGGGCCCGCCCGTGCGCGGGCGGGCCCCACTCCCCGAGGAGGGACACCATGACCGAGACCGAGATCAAGAAGGGCCTGGCCGGCGTCGTCGTGGACACCACGGCGATCTCCAAGGTCAACCCGGAGACGAACTCCCTGCTGTATCGCGGCTACCCCGTGCAGGACCTGGCCGCGCAGCTTTCGTTCGAGGCCGTCGCGCTGCTGCTCTGGACGGGCGAGCTGCCCACGGACGAGGAGCTGGCCGCGTTCGAGCACTTCGAGCGCGCGCACCGTGCCCTCGACCCGAAGGTGAAGCAGGCCATCGACCTGCTGCCCACCGACTGCCACCCCATGGACGTCGGACGCACCGCCGTGTCCGTGCTCGGCGCGAACCACCCGAAGGCGGAGGACTCCTCCCCCGAGGCCGAGCTGGAGAAGGCCCAGGCCCTGTTCGCGGCGTTCCCGGCCGTCGTCGCCTACGACCAGCGCCGCCGGCGCGGCCAGGACGTGGTGGAGCCGCGCGAGGACCTGGACTACTCGCAGAACTTCCTCTGGATGACGTTCGGCGAGGAGGCCGCCCCGGAGGTCGTGGACGCGTTCCGCGTCTCGATGGTGCTGTACGCCGAGCACTCGTTCAACGCCTCGACTTTCACCGCGCGCGTGATCACCTCGACGCTCTCCGACCTGCACTCGGCCGTGACCGGTGCGATCGGCGCGCTCAAGGGCCCCCTGCACGGCGGCGCCAACGAGGCCGTGATGCACACCTTCGACGAGATCGGCATCCGGAAGGAGGAGTCCCGTGAGGACGCCGCCGCCCGAGCGAAGGCGTGGATGGAGGACGCCCTGGCCCAGAAGAAGAAGGTCATGGGCTTCGGCCACCGCGTCTACAAGAACGGCGACTCCCGCGTGCCCACCATGAAGGCCGCGCTGGACCGGATGATCGAGCACTACGGCCGCGAGGAGATGCTCGGCCTGTACGACGGTCTGGAGCAGGCCATGGACGAGGCCAAGCAGATCAAGCCGAACCTCGACTACCCCGCCGGCCCGACCTACCACCTGATGGGCTTCGACACGGAGATGTTCACCCCGCTGTTCATCGCCTCGCGCATCACGGGCTGGACCGCCCACATCATGGAGCAGCGCGCCGCGAACGCGCTGATCCGCCCGCTCTCGGCCTACGACGGCCCCGAGCAGCGGGAGCTGCCGGCGGGCTGAGCCTCGTGAGGGGCGGTCGGGGCGACTTGTCGGAGGTGTAGACGCAGATCACCTCCGACACGTCGCCCCATTCGCTCGCGGCGCGGTGCCGCGTGCACGACGACGGCGGGTCGCCCCGGGTGGGGCGGCCCGCCGTCGTCGTGTCGTCATCGGTGCGACGCCCTCGCAGAGTGGTCACGACACGCCGCGTGCCGGGCGCGGCGACGGCGTGTCGTGACCACTGTGTCGGGCCGGTCGTCGGCCCCTCAGCGCCGGGCCGCCGCGTCGGCGCGGCGGGCCAGGCCGGCGGCGACGAGGCCGGCGAACAGCGGGTGCGGGCGGGTCGGCCGGGAGGAGAACTCCGGGTGGGCCTGCGTGGACACGTAGTACGGGTGCACGTCCCGGGGCAGCTCCACGAACTCCACGAGGGCGCCGTCCGGGGAGGTGCCGCAGATCGCGAGACCGGCCTCCTCGAGGCGGTCGCGGTAGGCGTTGTTCACCTCGTAGCGGTGGCGGTGGCGCTCGGTCACCTCGGTGGTGCCGTAGGCCTCGGCCACCACGGAGCCCGGGCGCAGGGTCGCGGGGAAGGCGCCCAGGCGCATGGTGCCGCCGAGGTCCCCCTCGCCGGCCACGATCTGCTCCTGCTCGGCCATGGTGGCGATCACGGGCGAGGCGGTCTCCGGGTCGAACTCGGTGGAGTCCGCGTCCTCCAGGCCGAGGACGTTGCGGGCGTACTCGATGACCATGGACTGCAGGCCCAGGCACAGACCCAGCGTCGGGATCCGCTGCTCGCGGGCGTGCCGCAGCGCGCCGAGCTTGCCCTCGAGCCCGCGCACGCCGAAGCCGCCGGGCACACACACGGCGTCGACGTCCGCGAGCGCCACCGCCGCGCCCTCGGGGGTGGCGCACTCGTCCGCGGCCACCCAGCGGATGCCCACCTTGGCCCGGTGGGCGAAGCCACCGGCGCGCAGCGCCTCGGTGACGGACAGGTAGGCGTCCGGCAGGTCCACGTACTTGCCCACGAGCGCCACCGTGAGCTCGTGCTCCGGGTGGTGCACGGCGTCCATGAGGGCATCCCACGCGGTCCAGTCCACGTCCTTGAACTTCAGGTCCAGGGACTGCACCACGTGGGCGTCGAGGCCCTGGTCGTGGATGACGCGGGGGATGTCGTAGATGGAGGGGGCGTCGGCGCAGTTGACGACGGCGTCCTGCGGGACGTCGCACATGCGGGCGATCTTGCCGCGGACATCGTCGGGGACGGCCCGGTCCGAGCGCAGCACGATCGCGTCCGGCTGGATGCCGATCGAGCGCAGGGCGGCCACGGAGTGCTGGGTGGGCTTGGTCTTGAGCTCCTGCGAGGGGCCGATGTACGGCACGAGGGAGACGTGCAGGAAGAAGACGTCGTCGCGGCCGACGTCCTGGCGGACCTGGCGGGCGGCCTCGAGGAAGGGCTGCGACTCGATGTCGCCGACGGTGCCGCCGATCTCCGTGATGATCACGTCCGGGGCGGGGCGGTCGCCGCGGGGCTCCGCGGGCAGGCGCATCCGGCGGCAGATCTCGTCGGTGATGTGCGGGATGACCTGGACGGTGTCCCCGAGGTACTCGCCGCGGCGCTCGCGGGCGATCACGGTGGAGTACACCTGGCCGGTGGTCACGTTGTCCAGGCCGTCGAGGTCCTCGTCGAGGAAGCGCTCGTAGTGGCCGATGTCCAGGTCCGTCTCGGCGCCGTCCTCGGTGACGAACACCTCGCCGTGCTGGAACGGGTTCATGGTGCCCGGGTCCACGTTGAGGTAGGGGTCGAGCTTCTGCATCACCACCCTGAGCCCGCGCGCCTTGAGCAGGTGGCCGAGCGAGGAGGCCGTGAGCCCCTTGCCGAGGGAGGAGGCGACACCGCCGGTCACGAACACGTGACGGGTGACGCGCGTGGACGTCTGAGTACGAGAAGTTCGTTTCACCACGGATCTTGAGCGTATCAGGTGCGGGGCTCAGCGCGCGCGCGGATGCGCGGCGGAGTAGACCTCGCGCAGGGAGTCCACGGTGACGAGGGTGTACACCTGCGTGGTGGTCACGGACGCGTGCCCGAGCAGCTCCTGGACCACGCGGACGTCCGCGCCGCCGGCCAGCAGGTGCGTGGCGAAGCAGTGGCGCAGGGTGTGGGGCGAGACGTCCGCCTCGAGGCCGGCGCGCTCGGCCGCCCGCTTCAGCACGGCCCACGCGGACTGCCGGGAGAGCCGGCCCCCGCGGGCGTTGACGAACAGGGCGGGCGTGGAGCGTGTGACTCCCGTCATGATCGTGGGCCGTCCCCGCACCAGCCATGCGTCGAGCGCGGCGGCCGCGTAGGAGCCGATCGGCACCACGCGCTCCTTGGACCCCTTGCCGAACAGGCGGACCACGGGCTGGCCGCCGTCGTCCCCGGTCTGCGCGAGCCCCACCACGTCGTCGACGTCGAGGCCGACCACCTCGGAGATGCGGGCGCCGGTGCCGTAGAGGAACTCGAGCAGCGCGCGGTCCCGCAGTCCGGCGGGGGTGTCGACGGGCACGGCCTCCAGCAGCGCCGTCACCTGCTCCACGGGGAGCGCCTTCGGCAGGCGGTCGCCCGGCTTCGGCGGGTGGACGTCGCGGGCGGGGTCGGCGGGCGTGAGTCCCTCGAGGGCCCAGAACCGGTGCAGGCCGCGCACGGCCGCGAGCACGCGGGCCGCCGAGCGGACCGCGAGGGGCCGCCCGCCGTCCTCGCCGGTGCCCAGCGCCCGCAGGAAGCCGGAGACGTGGCCGGGGTCGACGTCGGCGGGGGCGCGCACCCCGTGGGCTTCGAGCCAGCGGCGGTAGCGCTCGAGGTCGCGGCGGTAGGCGGCCAGCGTGTTCGCGGCGAGGCCCCGCTCGACGGCCAGGTGCTCCAGGTGGCGGCGGAACGGGGCCGCGAGCGCGGACTCCGCGCCCCGGCCCCCACGGCTCCCACGGGCCTCGGCCTCGCCGCTCCCCCGGGCGGCCGGGTCGGTGCTCACGCGGGCCAGTCCGCCCCGGGGCCGTGGCGGTCGGGGACGAACGGCGCGTCCACGGGACGCAGGCGTCGCCAGCCCTGGGCCCGGTGGGCGCCCAGGGCCAGCACGGCGACGACGGTGGACGGGTTGTGCACCCGGCCGTCCAGGACGGCGTCGGTCACCTCGTCGAGGCCGACCCACACGAGCGGCATGGCCGCCTCCTCGTCCTGCCGGGTGTGCCGCTCGCCGTCGGGGATCTCCTCGATCTGACGGGCCAGGAACACGCGGATCGCCTCGCTGGAGCCGCCCGGGGTCGTGTAGTAGTCGACGAGGGTGTGCCACTCGCGGGCGCGCAGGTCGGCCTCCTCGGCCAGCTCACGGACGGCGACCTGGTGGAGGTCCTCCCCGTCCACGTCCCGCAGGCCCGCCGGGATCTCCCACAGCTCCATGCCCACGGGGTGGCGGTACTGGCGGACGAGGGCCACCTGCTCGCGGGGGCCGGTGGTGGTGAGCTTGGTGCGGACCGCGAGGATCGCCACGGCGCCCGGGTGCACCATCAGCTCCCGGGTCAGCGGATCCCGGGACTTGTCCGCCGGGTCCAGGCGGAACGACTCCCGGGCGATGTCCCACACTCGGCCCTCGTAGACGGTCTTCGACTTCTTCACCGGGCGGGGGACGTGCAGGTCGCGCAGGGGCGAGCGTCCCGCGGACGCGGGGATCTCAGGCATGGGGCGATCCTTTCATGTCGGGGCGGCGTCCGCGGACCGGGTCAGCCGCGTTCGCGGGCGGAGGACTCGAGCAGCTCCCGGGCGTGCTCGCGGGCCGCCGCGGAGTCCCCGCGGCCGGCGAGCATGCGGGCGAGCTCCTCGACCCGTTCGTCGGCCGTCAGGGTCACGACGTCGGAGGTGGTCACACCCGCGGCCGGATCCGAGTTCTTCTCCACCCGCACGTGCCGGTCCGCATAGGCGGCGACCTGGGGCAGGTGCGTCACGGCGATGACCTGCACGTGGCGGGCGAGCCGGGCCAGGCGTGCCCCGATCCGCACGGCGGCCTCACCGCCCACGCCGGCGTCGACCTCGTCGAACACGAAGGTGGGCACCGGGTCCGTGGCGGCCAGGACCACCTCGAGGGCGAGCATCACGCGGGAGAGCTCGCCGCCGGAGGCGCCGCGGCCCAGGGGCCGGGGCTCGACGCCCGCGTGGGGGCGCAGGGCGAGCGTGACGTCCTCAGCGCCGTACGGGCCGAGACCGTCCCCGGCGACCGGCGTCAGCCCGACGTGGAACGAGGCGTCCGGCATGAACAGGGCGTGCAGCTCCTCGGTCACCGCGGTCTCGAGCCGCTCGGCGGCCGCGGTGCGCAGGGCGGTGAGGGTCGCGGCCCGCTCGCGCAGCGCGGCGTCCAGCCGGTCGACCTCCGCCTCGAGCTCCTCGAGGCGGCCGGAGTCGCCCTGCAGCTCGTCCAGGCGCGGACGCTGGGTCCGGGCCCAGTCGATCACGTCGGCGAGCTCCGGCCCGTAGAGCCGCTGCAGTCGTGTGAGCTCGGCCAGCCGCGACTGGGCCGCGTCGAGGTCGGAGGCCGCGTCGGCGTCCAGGTCAGCGGTGTAGCGGGCCAGGTCGCCGGCGATGTCCGTGAGCACGACGGCGGCCTCGGCCAGGCGCGCGGCCGCGGCGGCGAGCTCGGGGTCGTCGCCGGGGGCGGCGAGCACGGCCTGCCGCGCCCCCTCCACGAGGCTGACGGCGCCGGGGGTCTCGTCCATCGCGTCCACGTCGGGGCCGGCCAGTCGGGCGTGCGCCTCCCCCGAGGCGGCACGCAGCTCCTCGACGTCCTCGAGCCGGCGGATGAGAGCCCGCAGCTCCTCGTCCTCCCCCTCCTGCGGGTCGGCGAGGTCGATCTCCTCGAGCGAGCGCTGGAGCGCCTCGGCCTCGCGGGCCCGCTCCTGGCGGTGGGTGGTGAGCTCCTCGCG
This sequence comes from Micrococcus luteus, assembly GCF_022664405.1. NCBI lineage: Bacteria > Bacillati > Actinomycetota > Actinomycetes > Micrococcales > Micrococcaceae > Micrococcus > Micrococcus luteus. The sequence continues at coordinate 25,484 of NZ_JAKRLB010000027.1, forward strand.
CTCCCGACGCGCGGCGGCCCAGGCGGCGTGGTCGGCGCGGTAGGCCCGCAGGGCCGCGGCGAGCTCGGCGCCGCCGAACGCATCGAGGGCGTGCCGCTGGGCGTCGGCGCCCTGGAGGCGGACCTGGTCGTTCTGCCCGTGCACGGCCACGAGCGTGGCCCCGATCTCGGAGAGCAGGCCCACGGGCACGGAACGGCCGCCGGCCGCGGCGCGGGAGCGTGTGCCCTCCCCCGACGCCGTGACGCTGCGGCTGAGGACCAGGTCGCGGGTGCCGTCGTCGCCCTCGTCCACGACCGCACCGGCCTCCTGAGCCAGGCGGAGCGCCGCGTGGTCCGCGGCCACGCGCACGCCGGCGTCCACGACGGCTCGGGACGAGCCCCGGCGGACCGCGCCCGCGTCGGCGCGAGCACCGAGCAGCAGGCCCAGGGCGGTGACCACCATGGTCTTGCCGGCGCCGGTCTCACCGGTGACGACGGTGAAGCCGGGGTCCAGGTCCACGGTGGCCTCGCCGATCACGCCGAGCCCCGAGATCCTCAGATGGTCGATCATGCGTCCTCCCCGGGGTGACGCGCCCCGCGGTCGCGGTGGCGCTGGATGTCCGCGGGCGAGAGCACCGACAGCGGCATGGTGGCCGGTTCGACGACGTCGGGACGCGGCCCCGCGTGCCGCGGCTCGACGGTCTCCACCGCGTGGAGCACGCCCGCCCGCTCCTGGGCGGTGACGGGGCCGCGCCAGCCGTCCGTGGGCAGCCGGAACTTGCGCACCAGCCGTTCCGCGAAGAGAGTCGGGTTGAGACGGGCCAGGCGCACCGGCTCCGCCGACCGGGACACCTCGATCCGGGCCTGCGGCGGCAGTTCGACGGTGCGCCGGCCGTCACACCACAGCACACCGGTCTCGCGGGTGCGGGTGAGCACGTCCACGCCGATCGTGGAGCGCGGACCCACCACGAGGGGGCGGGTGAACAGGGCGTGGGCGCTGATGGGCACGCACAGCAGGGCCTCCACGGAGGGCCACACCACAGGGCCCCCGCCGGAGAAGGCGTAGGCCGTGGAGCCGGTGGGGGTGGCCAGCACGACGCCGTCGCAGCCGAAGGCCGTCAGCGGCGAGTTGTCCACGGACACGACCACCTCGAGCATCCGCTCCCGGTGGGACTTCTCCACGGAGGCCTCGTTGAGGGCCCACGTGCGGGCCACCTCGCGGCCCTCCACGTGCACGACGACGTCCAGGGCCATGCGCTCGATCACCACGTAGGACTCCGAGGCGATCGCCTGGACGGTGCGGTGCAGGTCGGTGCGCTCGGACTCGGCGAGGAAGCCGACGTGGCCCAGGTTCACCGCCAGCAGCGGCACGTTGTAGCCGCGGACGAAGTCGGCCGCCCGCAGCACCGAGCCGTCGCCGCCGAGGACGAGGCCGAGGGTGATGTCCTCGAGCTCGCAGTCGACCCCGAGGGCCTCCGGCGCGAACTCCGGGGGGTCCCCCGCGGCCGCGCGGATGGCGGCCACGTCCTGTTCGAGCATGACGCTGACCAGGCCCTCCTCCGCGAACATGCGGGTGGCCTGCAGCGCCGCGCTGATGGCGTCCTCGCGGCCCGTGTGGGTCAGGACGAGGACGCGACGTCCGGGGGTGTAGGGCATGGTTCCTTCCGCGGGCCGGGGTGCCGGGCACTGCGCTCCAGGATAGCCACGAGACCGGACGCGCGAACCGGTGGCCCCGCGCCCGTGGACGGGCGGTGTCCCCCGGTCGGGGGTCAGGACCAGTCGATGTGCGCGCCCCGGACCCACCCGGCGGCGCTCTCGCCGGCGGGCGTGGCCGGGCCCGTCCCGCCAGCCGGGTCGTCGGCCGCGGTGGCGTCGGGACGGCGGAGTCGCAGGAAGAACTCGGCGTTCCCGTCCTGGCCGGCCAGGCCGGATCGGGCAAGGCCGCGCGGTGCGAGGCCGGCGCCCAGCGCGGCCGCGGCCACCCCCGCGACGGCGTCGCGGCGGGCGTCGGGATCGGTCACGACGCCCGTCCGCGGCAGAGCGCGCCGCCCGACCTCGAACTGGGGCTTGACCATGAGCAGCAGCTCGGCGCCGGGTCGGCACACGCCCGCGAGCGGGGCGAGGACGAGACGCAGCGAGATGAAGGACAGGTCGGAGACCACCAGGTCCACCGGACCGTCGATGTCCTCGGCCGTGAGGTCGCGGACGTTGAGCCCCTCGCGCACGAGGACGCGAGGGTCGGCCCGGACGGGCGGGGCCAGCTGGTCGTGGCCCACGTCGACGGCGGCCACCCGTTCAGCGCCCCGCTCGAGGAGGACCTGGGTGAAGCCGCCGGTGGAGGCCCCGGCGTCGAGCGCCCGGCGGCCGGCCACGCCCACGTCCGGGAACGCCTCGAGTGCGCTGACCAGCTTGTGGGCCGCACGGGAGACGTACCGCGGGCCCGGGTCGCGCAGGCGCAGGGTGGCGTCGGCGGCCACGCGGTCGGCGGGCCGGCGCACCGGGCGGCCGTCGAGGAGCACCTGTCCCGCGCGGATGAGCGCCGCGCCCTCCGTGCGGGAGCGTGCCAGGCCCCGAGCGGCCAGGGCGACGTCGGCGCGTGCGGTCTCAGCCACGCCGTGGGTCCGCGGAGGCCTCGGCCCCGCCGGCGAGCAGAGCGGGCAGGTGAGCACGGACCCACGTCGGCCGGTCTGGCCCGGGGGCGGCGCCCGCGGTCTCGCGCGTGTCGATGCCGGTCAGGACGAGCACCGTGTCGAACCCCGCCGCGTTGCCGCCGCGGATGTCCGTGTCCAGGCGGTCGCCGACCACGAGGGGACGGGCCAGGCCGAGGGCGTCGGCCGCCGTCCGGAACAGTCGTGGCTCGGGCTTGCCCGCCGCGACGGGCGCGGTGCCGGTGGCCCGGCCCACCGCCTCGACGAGGGCCCCGTTGCCGGGGGCGATCCCCTCCGCGCGCGGAATCGAGGTGTCCAGGTTGGTGGCGACCCAGGTGGCCCCGGCGCGCACGGCGTACGCCGCCTCCGCCAGATCGGCCCAGCCGAGACCGGGGTCGAAGCCCTGGATCACCGCGTCGGGACGCTGCGCCGCGGACGCGACCACCTCGTAGCCCCGCTCCTCGACCACGGCGCGCAGGTACGCCGAGCCGACCACGAGCACCCGACCGGTGCGGCGGCCCAGCGTCTCCTCGAGCAGGTCGACGCCCGCCGGTGCGGAGCCGAAGACCTGCCCCGCCTGCGCGGGCACCCCGAGCGTGCGGAGATGCTCGGCCACGGACTCCGTCGCGCGGGAGGCGTTGTTCGTCACGAACCCGACCGGCACGCCCCGTTCCTGCAGCGTCGACAGCGTCTCGACCGCCCCGGCGATCGCGCCGCCTCCGGCGTAGACGACGCCGTCCAGGTCGCACAGCAGCCCGTCGTGACCGTCGAAGAACGTGGCGCTCACCGACCGTCCGCCTCCGGGGCCTCGAGGGCGTCGAACAGCGACAGCTGGTTCGGGTCGACCTCGTCCGGCGCGTCGACGGCGGCCGGCGGCTCCGTGGCGGCCTCCGGCTCCTCGGCCGGGGATCCGTCCGCCGTCGGCTCCGCACCGGCCTCGGCCGCAGACCGCTCGTGGCGCCGTTCGCGGGGGGACGGGCGGCGGTCCCGGGGGTCCTCGACCGGCTCGGTGTCCACGTCGATGATCTCCGGGTCCGCGAACCCGCCCACGCCGAGGGCCTTCTCCGCGACGCGCACGGCGCGCGCCCAGAGCCGAGCCTCGTCGCGGCGCCCCAGGGCGAGCAGCACGTCGGCCTGACGCTGGAACAGCCGGGGAGAGAAGGGGTAGCCGCGCCGCCGGTCCAGTTCCGGGATCTGCAGGGCCTCATGGGCGCCCTGGAGGTCGCCGGCGTCCTCGCGGATGCCGGAGACGACCATGGCCAGCTCGGCCCGCGCCGCCCGGTCCAGACGCGAGGCATCCACCTCGGCGGCCAGCTGCAGGGCCTTCTCCGTGCGGCCGAGGGCACGCTCGCTATCCACCTGCGCGGCGATGTGGGTGTCATCGCCCGTCATCCGCCGGTAGGTGCGGAACTCGCGCAGCGCGTCGGCGTACTCCCCCGCCGCGTAGGCGGTGAGCGCGACTGCCTCGCGCACGCGTGAGAGGCGGCCGCCCTTGCGGGACGCGGCGAGGGCGTGCTGGAACGCCAGCGCCGGGTCGACGTCCAGGTAGCGGCCGGCCATCACGAGATGCTTGGCGACCCAGCTGGCAGGACGCTCGTCAAGGCCGTTGATCTCCTTGAGCGTGCCGCGGTCGAGCTCCTGGCCCGTCACGTCCGGGTCGATGTCCGGAGAGCGCTCCTGGTCCGCACGATTCGCCGCTCGGAGGTCACCGGGATTGTGCGCGGGTCGTTCGGCGCGGTCCTCGCGACGAGGGCCCGTCGGCGCACCGCGGCGCTCGGGGCGTCCGCCCCCCTGGCCCGGGCCGCGCCGCCGGTCCTCGTGAGGCCCGCCGGAGCGGCGCCGGTCACCGGCACCGCTGCGAGGACGTCCGTCGCGGTCTCCACCACGACGCCGGCCATCACCGCCACCACGGGGCCCGCGGCCCTCGGATCCGCGGTCCTCGCGGCGCTCTCGGGGGGTGTCCTCAGCCATGGTGTCCTTCCTGGGCGTCACGCCGCGACGGTCCGCGGGAACGCGGTCTCTGTTCCTCATGTGCCGGCCTCGCGGCCGGGTCCTCAGGGGACCAGGCTAGTGCCCGGAGCCTGTGGCAGACCGTCCTTGCGGGGAAAACAGTCCAGAAATGCGGGAAGGGCCTCGCACCAACAGTGCGAGGCCCTCCCTCAAAGAATGTCCGGCGGCGACCTACTCTCCCACAACCTCCCGGCTGCAGTACCATCGGCGCTGTGGGCCTTAGCTTCCGGGTTCGGAATGGAACCGGGCGTTTCCCCCACG
>NZ_JAKRLB010000028.1:0-28081 GCF_022664405.1 Micrococcus luteus
GCGTGAGGCCCTGCAGGTGTGGGTGAACCACTACAACTATCATCGGCCTCATACCTCCTGCGGAGAGGCTCCTCCGGCCTCGTTGGCCCCGGTGCGTGTCAACAACGTCATGACCTCTTACACCTAGGCCGCAGGCCGAGTGGCCGGCGTCAGTCCGCGGGATGATCCGGGACGGTCCTCAGGGCGCGAGGGAGGCGAGGACGTCGGCGGCCGGCGCCTCCCGGACCCGGTGCGCCTCGGTGCCGGCCCACAGGTGGACGCGCTCGAGGTCGCCGGCGGCCGCGGCGGCGGCGCGCAGCCCCTTCGTCAGGACGTTGACCTCGGGGTACGCGGCGGGGGCGTCCGGGTGCTCCGCCATGAACGCGGTGGCCAGCGATCGCGCCCACCGCCCCGTGTAGGCGCGGGTCAGGGCGGTGCGGGCCCGGCCGTCGTCGGCGGAGAAGCGTGTCCCGGCCGCACACGCCGCGACGGCGGCCCGGTGTGCCGCCGAGGTGCCTGCCTCCGGGGTGAGGAGGAACGCGGTGCCGGCCGCGACGGCGTCCGCGCCGGCGGTGAGCAGGGCGCGCACGTCCTCGGCGGTGCCCACGCCGCCGGCGGCCACCACGGGTACGGCGCCCGCGGCCCCCGTCCCGACGACGTCGCGCACCGCCGCCAGCACCGTCGGCAGCTCGGCGCGGGTCGGCTCCGCGGCCGGGTCCGACGTGCCCCGGTGCCCGCCGGCGCGGTGGCCCTGCACCACGAGGAACGCGGCGCCGTGCTCGAGGGCGGCCCGCGCCTCGGACGCGTCCGTCACGGTGGCCCCGGCCGGGATGCCCGCGGCGGCCAGCCGGGCGAACACGTCCGCGGCCGGCAGGCCGAACGTGAAGAAGACCAGCGGCCACGCCTGCTCCTCGGCGGCGGTGAGCAGGGCGTCGAAGTCGGCCCGTTCGGCGTCCGGGTCCGGGGCCACGTCCGCGGCGGTGGGCAGGTCGGCGGCGCCGTCGGCCGTCAGGTCCGCCCGGTACGCGGCGACGGCCGCCGCCCGCGCCGACCGTGCCGCCTCCGTGCGCGCCGCGTCCGGGATGGCCGTGTTCACCGCGTCCGGGACGAACAGGTTCACGCCCCAGCGGTCCGGTCCTTCCGCGCCCAGCAGCGCGCGCAGCGCGTCCACCTGCGCGCGCATCTGCGCGGCCGTCCGCATGCCGCCGGCGAGGAACCCGCCGCCGCCGGCGCCCACGACGGCGGCCACCAGCTCCGGGGTCGAGGGGCCGCCGGCCATCGGGGCCACCGCCACGGGCACGGGCGGGATCAGGCGGGCGCGGGTGACGTCGTCGTGGGATGGCTGCGTCATGACCCCCAGCGTAGGGGGAGGGCCCGGACCCGCCCCGCGCCTACAGTGGGGCGGGGTACACGAGGAGAGGGAGGTGCGTCGTGGAGGTGCTGCTCGCGCTCTCGCCCATCCTGCTCACCCTCGTGCTGCTGCTCACCCGGCTGCCCGCGTGGGTGGCCCCGGCCGCTGGGACGGCCGTGGCCGTGCTGCTGGCCCTCACGGCCTTCGGCGTGGCCCCGGGCGACCTGGGCGGCGCGATCGGCGCCGGCGTGCCCACGCTGCTCGAGATCCTGGCGATCATCGCCGGCGGCATCACCCTGTCCCGCGTCATGGAGTACTCCGGCGGGCACGCGCGCCTGGCCGCGTGGCTCTCGGCGGGCAACGGCCCCACGATCGCGACCGCGCTGCTCATGGTGCACGGCGTCATCCCGTTCCTCGAGACCGTGACCGGGTTCGGCGTCTCCCTGATCGTGGGCGTGCCGCTGCTGCTGGGCCTGGGCTACACGGCGTTCCGGTCCGCGCTGATCTCCGTCCTCGCGCTCACCATCGGGCCGTGGGGGTCCATGGCGCCGGGCACGCTCATGGGCGCCCGCCTGTTCGGCCTGGACTTCCGGGAGATCGGGGTCACCGCCGCGGTGTTCAACCTGCCGGCCTGCCTGGTGGCGGGCGTGGCCACGGTGCTGCTGCTGCGCGGGGCGCGCGGCATGCGAGTCGACGTCGGCCCGGCCCGGACACTGCCCTGGCTCGGCATCGCCGTGCTCTCCGGGGTCGCCCAGTGGGCGCTGATCCTGGGGGCGAACCTCGTGGTCGGCACCGCGCCGGCGGGCGCCGTCGCCACGTTCGTGCTCACCGTGGCCTGGCTGCTCGTGATCCGCGGCGGCCGGCTGCTGCCCGGGCCGGGGCGGGACGTGGTGCCGTACCTGACGCTCATGGCCGGCACCGTGCTGGGCACCACCGTGAAGGGCGCGTTCGGGCTCGAGGGGGCGGCGGCCCTCGTGGGGACGCCGGCGCTGTGGGCGTTCGTGGCGGTGGGCGTGGGCGTGCAGCTGCTCCACCTCGACGCCGCCGCCCGCCGCCGCGTCCCCCGCGAGGCCGGGAAGCTGTGGGTGGGCACCGCCATCCCCAACGCGCTCTACGTGGCGTTCGGGCTCATCCTCTCCGCCGGCGGGGTCTCGCAGGCGCTCGCGGGCGCACTCAGCGGGATGGGGGAGTCCTACCTGGTGGCGATGCCGTTCCTCGGCGCGTTCGCCGGCTTCATCACGGCCTCGAACACCGGGGCCATGGCCCTGATCGGCCCCCTGCAGATGGACACGGGCGCCGCCCTGGGCGTCCCCCCGCCCTGGTCCAACGGCCTGCACAACGCGGCCGCGGGCTGGGGCATCGTCGCCGGGCCCGCCCGCATCCAGGTGGCCCACGGCATGGCCGCGGGAGCACAGTCGCCGCAGATGCCCGGCTGGACCGTGACGCGGCGGAACCTGTTCGTGGTGCTGCTGCCGGCCATGCTCGCCGGGATCCTCGGCATGGCCGTGATGGGCTGGTTCCTGCTGCCGCGGTGACGCGCGGGGGGTGGAGCGGGGCCCGGGTGGGGCGGCCCGGTTCCGTGGGCGGAAGCGGCAGGCCAGAGCGTTCCGTGGGCAGAAGTGCCCTCTCTTCTGCCCACGGAGGCGACGGGGTTGTGGGTTCTGCCCACGGAGGCGACGGGGTTGTGGGTTCTGCCCACGGAGGCGATGGGGTTGTGGGTTCTGCCCACGGAGGCGCCGGGACTGCGGTGGCCGGCCGGGCGCGGGAGCCGGCCCGGTCCGCCCCGAGGCGGGGGCCGACGTCGACCTTCGGTGGACGCGCGGCGGCCTGTGCGCCTCCTAGGCTGGACGCCATGATCCGAGTAGTCGTGGCCGACGACCAGGCGTTGATGCGCACCGCCCTCGAGCACTTCGTGGCCCAGGCCGAGGACCTCGAGGTGGTCGGCTCCGCCGAGGACGGGGTCCAGGCCCTCGAGGCGGCCCGCACGCTGGCCCCCGACGTCGTGCTGATGGACATGCAGATGCCCCGCATGGACGGCGTCGAGGCCACCGCGCGCATCTCCGCCGAGGCCCCGGGCGTGCGCGTCCTGGCGATCACCACCTTCTCCTCCGAGCAGTACCTCGTGCCCGCCCTGCGCGCCGGCGCCGCAGGCTACCTCGTGAAGGACGCACCGCCGGCCGAGGTCGTGGACGCCATCCGCCGCGTCCACGCCGGGGACGCCGTGTTCTCCGCCCGCGTGGCCGCGGACCTGGTGGAGGCCGTCACCGCGGCCCCCGAACACGCCGCCCCGTGCCCGGCCGAGCCCCTCGCCCCGCACGAGCGCCTCACCGAGCGCGAGCTGGACGTGGTCCGCGAGCTCGCCAAGGGCGCCTCCAACGCGGAGATCGCCGGCGCCCTGTTCCTCGCGGAGGCCACGGTGAAGTCCCACATCGGCAAGGTCCTGGACAAGTGGCAGGTCCGTGACCGCGTGCAGATCCTCATCCGCGCCGCCCGCGCGGGCCTCGTGGACATCGGATGAGCATCGCGGCGCCCGCCCCGGCTCGGACGACGACGGCGACGTCGCCCCCGCCCGCCGAGTCCCCCCTGGGATCCCGCCTGCCGGCGATCCTGCGCACGGAACCCGTCTCCCGGCACACGCGGATCGTGCTCTACGTGATCGTCGGGCTCATGGTGCTGGGGGAGATCCTCACCCTGGTGCTGGGACCCACGGTGGCGGCCGGGCTGAGCGCCGATCCCGAACTCGCGGCCCTCCTCGAGGAGGACGGCGGGCTGACGGGTGAGGGGCGGGAGCCGCTCCTGCGCTGGGTCCTGTTCCTGGCGGGCGTGCTGGTCACGCTGCTGTTCGGGTGGCAGCCCACCCTCGCGGCGGTGTTCGTGCTGCTCGGGAGCGCGTTCGGGCTGGTGGGCCTCGTGGAGGCGGACCACGCGCACCTCACCCCGCAGGCGTTCAGCGGCGGCGTCGTCCTGGGCGCGGCCATGGTGACGCGGTACTCGCACCGGGTGTTCGTCTGGTTCGCCCTGGGCGCCCTCATCCTGCTCACCGTCGCGGGCGAGGTCCTCACCGACGGCTCGTGGGCGGACGAGGACAGCCTCAAGGGCGTCATGGTCATCACGCTCATCGTCGCGCTGTGCGTGGCGGTGCCGGCCTTCATGATCCGCCGATCCCGGCATCGGGCCCGGGACCGCGAGGCGGCCCTGCGCCGGGCCGAGGAGGCCGCCGCCTGCGCCGCGGAGGCGGAGCGGCAGCGGATCGCGGCGGAGCTGCACGACGTCGTCGCGCACGGGCTCACCGTGATCTCGATGCAGGCCGCCATGCTGCCCACCCAGAAGGACCCGGAGAAGCGGGCCGCCGCGGAGAAGGCCATCGAGCAGGCCGCCCGGCAGTCCCTCGTGGACCTGCGCCGCATGCTCACCGCGCTGCGCGGCTCCTCCCGCAACGCGCAGACGGCGGAGGGGGACGCCGTCGTGGACCTGCCGGCCCGCCTCGACGAGTTCGAGGCCCGCCTGCACGCGGCCGGGTTCGCGGTGGAGCGCTCGCTGACCGAGCTGGACGAGCTGCCGCGCTCCCTGGAGCTGACCGTGCTGCGTGTGGTGCAGGAGTCGGTGACGAACATCCTCAAGCACGCCCCGCGGCGCGGCACGGTGCGCCTGACCTCGCAGCTCGAAGGCGCGGACCGCCTCGTGCTGTGCATCGCCAGCCCCATGGACGAGGGCGAGCCCCGCCGGGACCGCGTGGTGGTCGCGATGGCCAGCGGCTTCGGCCTGGCCGGCATGCGCGAGCGCGTGGCCGTGTTCGGCGGCACCCTCACGGCCGGCCCGCTGGACGGCTGCTGGGTGGTCCGCGCCGAGCTGCCGCTGCGCTGAGCCGGGGCGGCAGCCGCGTCCTCCCGCGTCCTCCCGCGTCCGGGGGCGAAAGTGGGCGGTATCCGCGCGGGATACCGCCCACTTTCGCCCCCAAAGGGACGGGGTGGGGTGGCCGACGACGGCGGCCCTCAGTCCAGCGGGACCGTCAGCTTGTCGCCGGGGGAGAGGGTGTGCTCGCGGCCGGCGATGATCATCGGCACGTCGTGCCACATGCCCTCGCCCGCGGCCACCGTCACCTCCCGCTGGGTCATGTGGATGACCACGGGCTGCTGGCGGAACCGGATGGTGAAGCGGGCGCCGGGCAGCTGGGCGGGCATGCGGGGGTGCAGCCGGACGACGTCGTCGCGCGTCTCGAGGCCCGCGTAGCAGCGGATCACCGTGTCCACGGTGCCCGCCATCAGGCCCAGGTGGATGCCCTCCTTGGTGGTGCCGCCCTGCGTGTCCGAGAGGTCCGACTCGAGGGCCTCCGTGAACAGGTCCCACGACCGGTCCGGGTCCGTGCGGGCCGCCACCCACGCGTGCACCAGACGGGAGAGCGTGGAGCCGTGCGTCGAGCGGGCCTCGTAGTACGTGACCATCCGCTCGAACGCCTCCTGCGGCAGCTCGTAGCCCATGCGGCGCAGGATCCGGTCCAGCTCCTCGGCGGAGAACAGGTAGCCGAGCATGAGGGTGTCGGCCTGCTTGGAGAGCTTGTACCGGTTGGTGGCGTCGCCCTCGGCCTGCAGGATCAGGTCCATGCGGCCGATGTTCCCGTACTTGGCGCGGTAGGCCTCCCAGTCGAACTCGAGCAGGTCCTGGTAGCCCTCGAACTGGGCGAGGATGCCGGCCTCCTCGCCCTCCTCGAAGAACGGCACGGTCAGGCGGGTGCTGACCTCCTCCCAGCGCTCGATCTCCTCCTCGGAGATCTCCATGAGCTCGGGCAGGCCGTCGTCGATCGTGTCCAGCCAGCGGACCAGGCGGGCGGTCTCCGCGAGCACCCACGAGGTCAGCACGTTCGTGTACGCGTTGTTGCGCAGGCCGGAGCCGGGGGTCTCGGGATAGCCGTCGTGGAACTCGTCCGGGCCCATGACGCCGTGGATCTCGTAGCGGTCCGTGACGGCGTTGTGCAGGGTCATGGACATGAAGAACCGGGAGATCTCCACGAGCATCTCCGCGCCGTAGTCCGAGATGAAGGACGTGTCCTTCGTGATCTCGATGTACCGCAGCACCGAGTAGGCGATGTCCAGGGAGACGTGCCGCTGGTTGTGGGAGTTGTCCGGCATCCACATGCGCGAGCGCGGGTTCCACAGCTCGGTGGGCGTCTCCTCGGAGCCGTCCGCGCCGGACTGCCACGGGTACATGGCGCCGGCCCAGCCCGCGGCCTGGGCGTTGGCGCGGGCCTCGTTGAGACGCCGGTAGCGGTACATCAGCAGGCCCCGGGTGATCTCGGGGCGGCGCAGCGTGAGCATCGGGTAGACGTAGATCTCGTCCCAGAAGATGTGGCCGCGGTAGCCCTCGCCGTGCAGGCCACGCGCCCCCACGGAGGCGTCCAGATCCCGGCGGCGGCCGTAGGCCGTCTGGAGCACGTGGAACGTGTGCAGGTTCAGGGCGAGCTGCTGGCGCAGCGACGCGCCGTCCTTGCCCATCGGGACCGCGGACCCCACCGGGGCCGAGTGGCCGGCGTCGACGACGGGCGGCGCGTATTCGCCGCCGGCCTCCGCCGCCGTGGAGCGGCGCTGATGCCGGTACGGCTCGGCCAGGTCGATGCGCACAGAGAACCGGTCCCAGTTGGTGCCCCAGCGCTGCTCGTGCAGGGTCAGCAGGTTGCGGAAGTTCTGGGCGCGCTGGACGTCCTTCACCGCCGACTCCCACACGGAGGCGTTGGCGTGGTCGTGGCTCGTGGCGACGGCGGCGATCTTCTCCAGCACGAGCGGCACGCCCTCGTCCACGTGGAGGAGGATGTCCTGGCCGACCACCAGGTCCGAGCCGTCCACGGGGCGGCGGATGGGCTCGTGGTGGCCCACCGGCGCCACCTGGCGGGTGCGGGTGGCCATGGCCACGTGGATGCCGGACTGGTTGGTGGCGGTCTCGAGCAGGACGGTCTCGCCGTCGATCTCCCGGGCCTGGACCGGCTCGAGGTGCTGGTTGGCGAGGGTGCGGTCGTCGGAGACGTTGAGGTTGGCCACGCGGCCCTCGATCTTCGAGCGCACCGTGAGGTCCCCGGACCAGTTCTCCGCCACCACGGTCAGCTCGATCGCGGCGAGGTGCCGGTTGGCCAGCGAGGTGAACTGCCGGGTGTGGACCGTGGTGCGCCGGCCCTGCTCGTCCTCGAAGGTCATGGTGCGGGAGAGCACGCCGCGGCGCAGGTCCATCTCCTGGCCGTACTCCACGAGGTTCTCCTCACCCGGCAGCAGCGGGCGGCCGTGGCGCGGGGTCACCACGAGCGGGGTCCAGTCCTGGATGTTGACCATGTGCTCGGTCTCCACGACCCGGCCCTGGACCATCGAGGTCAGCCGGTTGAACACCCCGGCCATGTAGGTGCCGGGGTAGTGGACGGAGGAGATGTGCGTGCCGGGCACAGCGCCGCGGGTGCCCCAGTACCCGTTGGCCAGGGTGCACAGCACCTCGCGCGTGCCCTCGGAGGCCGGGTCGAAGCGGTCCCAGCGCAGCACCCACGCGGGGTCGAACGGGGTGGTGGTGCGGTCCTCCAGATGCAGGGTCCCGTAGTCCTGGACCACCAGGTGGGCGCCGGCCGCCTTGAGTCGGCCCTTGCCGAGCTCGGGCTCGCGGTCCACGCCGATCACGAGGCCGAAGCGGCCGTCCGCGGCGGCCTTCACACCGGAGACGGCGTCCTCGAGGACCATCGCGTCCGCGACGTCGACGCCCAGCTCCCGGGCGGCCTCCCAGAACATCGCCGGGTCCGGCTTGCCCGGCAGCCCGCGCTCGAGGGCGGTGTTCCCGTCCACGATCACGGGGAAGAAGTCCAGCACGCCGCCGGCCGTGAGCACGGCGCGGGAGTTCTTGGAGCTGGTGACCAGTGCGACCGGCACGCCCTTGGCCCGCAGCCGCTCGAGCAGGTCCTGGGCCTCCGGGAAGACGCGGACGCCGTCGCGCTCGAGCACCTGCTCGAAGTAGCCCTGCTTGCGCTCGGCGAGGGCGAGGACGGTCAGCTCCGGGGCGGCGTCCGCCTCGGGGGCGTCGGCCTCCGGCACCCTCAGGCCGCGGGAGGCGAAGAACGTGCGGACCCCGTCCTCGCGGGGGCGCCCGTCCACGTGGTGCAGGTAGTCGGCGGCGGCGTCGAAGGGACGCAGCACGTCCGGGTCCGCGGCGACGACGGCGGCGTTGGCGGGCAGCGCGCCCACGGCGGGCAGCGCCCCGTCGAAGAGCTCCTTCCACGCCTGCGCGTGCACGCCGGCGGTGTCCGTGATGACCCCGTCCATGTCGAAGATGACGGCGCGGTAGCGGCGGAGCCGGTGACGGCGGGCGTTCAGGTCCTGCGGAGCGGCGGGGGTGAGCGTCTGCGACATGGGAACCAGCCTACGGGCGGGGAAGTGGGGCCGCACGGGGAGTGCCGCGGCGATGTTCACCGCAGCGAGCGCGCCGTCGTTCCGGCCGACCGCACCGCAGCGACATCACAGCGGTTCTCAGCTGCGGTGATGTCGCTGCGGCGCGGTGGGTTCCGGGAATAGGGTCGTGCCGACGGGGCGGACGTGTGCCCCCGCGCGCCGGAAGCGTGGCCCGGGAACGAGCAGGACACACTCGGCGGAGATGGCCGGGGGGCGAAGGGCTCATGAACTGGATGATGAGCAAGTGATGGATGCGAAGCCGACGCGGTTGCGGAAGAAGGCGACGCGGGAGGAGATCCTGGCGAGTCTGCCGGTGCAGGCGCGGGTGCGTCCGGCGCGGTGGTTGCTCCTGTGGCTGATCGTCGTGGTGTGCATCGCGGTGTTCGTGTGGGTGATCTTCCGGCCGCCGGAGGATGTCTCGGCCGGGTTCGGGGTGTGGCGTGTGGCGTCGTTCATCGGGTTGGCGCTGGCGTTGGCGGTGCTTCCCGCCGCGACGATGGGTCTGTTCCGGCCTCGGCATGTCACGTTCGATGAGCGACGGGTGTGGACGCGGGACTGGTCCGTGGACTGGGCGGACGTGAAGGAAGTCCGTGCTGTGGCGCCAGAGTCGGAGCACACGATGAAGGTGGCGCTCAAGGTGGACGAGCGGCTGTGGAACGAGGGTGGTCTGCGCAAGGCCAACCGGTGGGACTCGGGACGGCCGTTGCAGGGTGGCGGGTTGACCCGTGCGCAACCGCTCGTGCTCACGCAACCCGCGCTCGCGCCGTCGGCTCTGACGCTGCTGCAGGTCTTCGTCGAGTTGAAGAAGCGGAACCGTCGGGCGGGGAGCCCGCGGTGACGCGCCCCGGCTTCCGTCACCGCCGGGTCAGCAGCGTGAGCACCTCCGCGTGCCGGGTCTGGGGGAACATGTCGAACACCTGCACCCGCGCCACCCGATAGCTCGGCATCCGGGCCAGGTCCTGCGCGAGCGTCGCCGGGTTGCAGCTGGAGTACAGGACGGTGGGCACACCCGAGTCCTCCAGCGCGTCCGCCAGCTCGGCGCCGATGCCCCGCCGGGGCGGATTCACGACGACGGCGTCCGGGCGGGGCCGCCGTTTCTTGGACGAAAGCGCCTCCGGAGCCCGCCGTTTCTCGAACGAAAGCGCGGAGGTGGCGTCGCCGGCGGAGAAGCGCGCCCGGTCGGCCAGGCCGAGCTCCGCGGCCGTCTCCCGGGCCGCGGCCACCGCCTCGGCGGAGGACTCCATGCCCCACACGTCTCGCACGCCGGCCCGGGCCAGGTGGAACGCGAACCCGCCCACCCCGCAGTACAGGTCCCACGCCGCCGCCGGCAGGCCGGCCTCGGCGACCCACGCCGCCGCCGTCGCGTACAGCCCCTCGGTCACCGCGGTGTTCGTCTGGAAGAACCCCTGCGGGCGCAGCCGCAGGCCCACCCCGTTGAGCCGCATGGTCAGCGTCGGCCCGCCGGCGAGCACGATCTCCTCGTCGCCCTCGGGCAGGGCCACGTGCTCCGGCAGCAGGTTCGCGCTCACCACGGCGGCGGGTGTCCCGCGCGCCGCGAGGTCGTCCAGCAGCCCCGGCACCGCCGCGCGCAGCGCGTCCAGCCGGTCGGCGGAGCGCAGCACGAACCGGACCATCGCCTCCCGGTCGGGGGAGAGCGTCACGATCACGTTCTTCAGCTCGCCCGTGCGGGCGGCGACGTCGTAGGGCTCCAGCCCGGCCGCCGTCACCGCCGCCGCGCACGCGTCGAACACGCCTTCCATGCCGGCCTCGTACAGGCCGCAGTCGCGCAGGTCCACGCCGGCGCCGTCGTGATGCCGGGGGTGCTGGCGCGGGTCCAGGATGCCCAGCCGCGGCGCCGCCGCCGACCCCGTGACCACGAGCTTCGCCTTGTTCCGGAATCCGGCCTCCGCGGAGGCGAACGGCTCGGCCACGACCGTGTCCGCGTCGACCGCGTCCGCCAGGGCGGCCAGCACCGCGGCCTGCTTGTCCGCGAGCTGCCGGGCGTACGGCACGCCCATCAGCGGGCAGGAACGGCACTCGCCGACGTCGAAGTGGGGGCACTGCACGGGCGTCGCCTCAGCCCTCGAGGCTGACCCGCAGGCCGGGCCGGTCCAGGCGGATCGCGAGCTGCTCGAGGGCCAGCTCGGCGGCCGCGGCCAGGTCCGCGTCCACGTCCATCACCATGCCGGTGAGCACGGGCAGGGCGGACTCGAGGTCCTCGGGGCGGGCGAGGGCGCCCAGCGCGGACGCGGCCGACGCGCGGACCTCCGGGTCCGGGTCGGCACAGCCGGCCCGCACCGCGTCCACGAGGGCGCGGTCGACGGCGGCGTCGCGGCGCAGCGAGCCGGCCCGGGAGGCGATCACGAGGTGGGCCGCCGAGCGGACGTCCGCCTCGGGGGCGGTGAGCGCCCCGGTCAGGGCGGGCAGCGCGCTGCGGTGCCACGCGTGCATCAGGGCCAGCGCGCCGGTCGCGGCGGGGCTGAGGTCGCCGTCGTCGCCGGTGAGGGCGCGGGCGGCACCCGAGGTGACGTCCTCCGGGGTGGCCGCGCCGGTCATCAGGCGCACCGCCAGCCCGGCGACGGCGGCCTCCCCGCGCTCGGCGACGGCGGCCTCGGTGCGGCGGCGCAGGCGGTCGTGGGGGGTCTGGGGCTCCGCGGGCAGGGGGAGACGGTCGAAGGCGGTCATGGGTCCATTGTCCCCCGTGCGCGGACCCGCCTGGGGCGCGGCCGGGAGGTTCCCCGCAGACTCCTGGACGGGGCGTGACCGGCCGCACAGGGCCCGGACTCGGGTGATACGTTCGACGGCATGAGACCCCCCGGAGCCCTCGCCCTCGAATTCCGGGCGGACAGCTTCGACCATCCCACCGGCCTGGTGGACGCCGGCACCGTCGTCTCCTGGATCGAGAAGGCCGGCTACGCCGTCGCGGCGAGCTGGGCCGGGACGTTCGTGCGTGCCCGCTACATGGGGCACACCCAGTTCCGGCACCCCGTGCCGGTGGACCGCCGTGCCGTGGTGCAGGCGCGCGTGGTCCACACGGACGGCGCCGAGGTGCACGTCCAGACCCGCCTGCTGCTGCCGGAGATCCGCGACGACGACGGCGACCCCGTGGTCGCCACCTCGTCCCTCGTGGTCTACGCCGCGGAGGAGGACGGGGTGCCCGTGACCGTGCCGGCCTGGGAGCCCTCGACCCCCGGCCAGATCGAGCGCGACGAACAGGCCCGCCGCTCCACCGTGGCCCGCCGCGCCGTCGAGCGCGGCATGGCCCGACTGCCGTTCCCCGCGCCCGGGGAGGCCCCCGAGGAGATGAGCACCCTCGCGTTCCTGGCCCCCAACGCGGAGGCCACCGTGGGCGGCACCATCAACGCGGGCGCGATCCTGCGCTGGGTGGACGAGGCGGCCGCCGTCTGCGCCGCCCGCTGGACCGGCCATGAATCCGTGGTCGCGGTGTTCGGCGGCGGCGTGCGCTTCGTGCGGAACATCCACGTGGGCGACCTCGTGCGCGTGGAGGCCCTCCTGGTGAACACCACGGAGCGGTCCATGCACGTGGCGCTGCGCGTCTACGCGAGCCGACGCACCGGGGCGGAGTCCCGCCTGGTGGCGCACTCGATCGCCGTCATGGTGGACGTCTCCGCGGAGGGCCAGGCCCAGCCGGTGCGGCAGTACGTCCCCGAGAGCGAGAGCGCCCGGAGGCTGCAGGAGACGGCGATCGAACTCGTGCGCATGCGCTCCGAGGTGAGCGCGGCCTGGACCGAGACGCGCCGCTCGACCGATCCGCGCTGACGGGGCCCTCAGTAGACTGAGCGAATGCACCGACCGCCCCTGCCCTCCCTGTCCCGCCTGCCGGTCCGGCGTCTCCTCCGGGGAGCGGCCGTGGCCGCGGGCGTCGGTCTCGTGGGACTGCCGCTGACGGTCGCCGCCGGGCTCACCGGCGTGGACATGGTCAAGCGCCGCGGCCGAGTGCGCCGACCCGCGCCGAACCCCGGCGTGTTCGACGCCCACGTGAAGGGCTCCGAGCTGCGCATCTTCACCTCGGGCGAGGACCTCTACGAGGAGATGATCGCCGCGATCGACGGAGCGCAGCGGATCATCAAGTTCGAGACCTTCATCTGGAAGGGCGACCCCACGGGCCAGCGGTTCATGGACGCCTTCAACCGGGCGGCCGCGCGCGGCGTGGAGGTCTACGTCTCCTACGACGGGTTCGGGAACCTCGTGGTCCCGCCCCGCTTCTACCGTCAGCTGGACCCGCGCATCCACGTGTTCCGGCTGCCGGCCTTCGCCCGCCCGATCTGGCGAGGCGTGGTCCGGCACAGCGGGTTCAACCACTCGAAGATCATGGTGGTGGACGACGAGGTCGGCTTCGCCGGCGGCTTCAACATCGGCGACGACTACGCCCGCCTGTGGCGGGACACCCATGTGCGTGAGCGCGGCCCGGCGGTGTGGGCGCTGGGCCAGTCGATCTCCATCAAGTGGAACGCCCACCACCGCGCGGGCGAGCAGATGTCCTGGCGCCCCCCGGACACGTGGGACCCGCGCGTCACCGTGGCCGCGAACCAGCCGCCGCTCCTGGTCTACCCGATCCGGCTGAGCTACCTCGACGCCATCCAGCGGGCGCAGCACCGCATCCTCATCAACACGCCGTACTTCATCCCGGACCAGCAGGTCCTCGAGGCGCTGCTGCACGCGGCCCGGCGCGGGGTGGACGTGCAGGTGATGGTGCCGGAGGACTCCAACCACATCGTGGCGGACTGGGCCTCGCGCGGCTTCTTCGGGAAGATGCTCGAGGCCGGCATCACGATCCTGCTGTACAGGGCCAGCATGATCCACGCGAAGACCGCCACCGTGGACGGCATCTGGTCCACCGTGGGCTCGGCCAACGTCGACCGCCTCTCCCTGGGCTTCAACTACGAGTCCAACGTGGTGGTCGTGGACCGCGACTTCGCCGCCCGGATGGAGGAGATCTTCGCTCTCGACGCCCAGCGGGCCGTCCGGATCGACACCCCGCGCTGGGAGGACCGTCACGGCCTCGCCCGCGTGGTCGAGGCCCTGCTGGTACCACTGCGTCCCCTGCTCTGAGGACCCCGGGCGCTGAGCCAGACGTTTCTGCAGTTCTGACGCCCGATCCGCAGCGGAATCATCTGGCTCACGCCCCCCGCCGCGTGAGCCAGACGTTTCTGCCGTTCTGACGCCCGATCCGCAGCGGAATCATCTGGCTCACGCCCCCTGGCGACGTCTCCCGACCGTGCCGTCCCTTCCCGTCGCCGCCCGGGCTCACCCTCTCTCTTGCATACCCCTGGGGGTATACCCTACGCTCGTTCTCGACATACCCCAGGGGGTATCGGATGGACATCGAGACCCCCCGACCCGGAGGAGAACCATGCTGCTCGAGCGCATCTACGACGAGGACCTCGCCCAGGCCAGCTACGTGATCGGCTGCCAGGCGAAGAACGAGGCGATGGTGGTGGACCCCCGCCGCGACATCCAGGTGTACCTGGACCTGGCCGCCAAGAACGGCATGACCATCACCCACGTGACCGAGACCCACATCCACGCGGACTACCTCTCCGGCACCCGCGAGCTGGCCCACGCCACCGGCGCCCAGATCCACCTGTCCGGCGAGGGCGGCGAGGACTGGGCCTACGGCTTCGAGGGCAACCTCCTCAAGGACGGCGACACGGTGACGCTCGGCAACATCACCGTCGAGGCCGTGCACACCCCGGGCCACACCCCCGAGCACCTGTCCTTCCTCGTCACCGACGGCGCCTTCGCGGACGCCCCGGGCTACATGCTCACCGGCGACTTCGTGTTCTCCGGCGACCTCGGCCGCCCGGACCTGCTGGACGAGGCCGCCGGCGGCGTCGACACCCGCTTCGAGGGCGCCCAGCAGCTCTTCGCCTCCCTCAAGGCGAAGTTCCTGACCCTCCCGGACCACGTGCAGGTGTTCCCGGCCCACGGCGCCGGCTCCGCCTGCGGCAAGGCACTCGGCGCGCTGCCCTCCACCACGGTCGGCTACGAGCGCAAGTACGCGTGGTGGTCCGACTACCTGAAGAACGACGACGAGCAGGGCTTCATCGACGAGCTGCTCGACGGCCAGCCCGACGCCCACGCCTACTTCGCCCGCATGAAGCGCCAGAACAAGCAGGGGCCAGCCATCCTGGGCGAGCTGCCCGAGCTCGAGGAGCTGGACGCCGGGGGCGTGCAGGCGACGCTCGCCGAGGGCGCCGTGTTCGCGGACACCCGCGGTGTGGACGAGATCCTCGCCGGCACCGTGCCGGGCGCGCTGGCCTTTCCGTCCCGCGGCAAGGTCGCCACGCACGCCGGCTGGGCCTACGACCCGGAGAGCGACGACGCCGCCCTCGTCCTGCTCGCCGAGGACCGCGAGGACGCGCACACGATGCGCGACCACATGATCCGCGTGGGCGTCGACGCCGCCGCCGCGTTCACCACCTCCGTGGACGGCCTCACGTTGGAGCCGGTGCCCACCGTGCAGGCCGACGAGCTGCGGTCCCGCATCGAGGCCGGCGAGGTCGGCGCGGAGCAGGACACCGTGCTGGTGGACGTGCGCAACAAGACCGAGTTCTCCCACGGCACCGTGGCGGACGCCCGGCAGCTGAACGCCGGCAAGGTGCTCTTCCACCAGGAGGAGCTGCCGAAGGACAAGACCCTGGTGACCTTCTGCCAGTCCGGCCTGCGCAACATCGTGGCCGCCCAGGCGCTGCGCCGCGCCGGGTTCGACGTGATCGAGCTCGAGGGCAGCTACGCCGCCTGGCAGCAGTCCTGACACACCCCCAGACCAACCCCGAGGAGCCCCTCCCATGAGCGTCACCCTGTCCCCCGTCGCCCCGCGCGACCTGAAGGCCGAGCTGGCCGCCCGCCCCGACGCCGTCGTGCTGGACGTGCGCACCCCCGGCGAGTTCGAGACCGAGCACATCGCCGGCTCCTACAACGTGCCGCTGGACCTGCTCCAGGAGCACGCGGACGAGGTCGCCGCCCGCCTGGACGGCACCGCGGTGCTCGTCTGCCAGTCCGGCAGCCGGGCCGGCACCGCCCAGGACCGTCTGGCCCAGGCCGGCTTCACCTCCGCGCGCGTCCTGCAGGGCGGCATCTCCGCCTACGCCGAGGCCGGCAGCGAGGTCGTCCGCAGCGGCAACCGCTGGTCCATGGACCGTCAGGTCCGCATGACCGCCGGGTCCATCGCGCTGGTCGGGGCCGTGGCCTCCCAGGTCGGCTCGAAGCGGTTCGGCCTCATCCCCGCCGCGATCGGCGCGGGCCTGTCCTTCTCCGCCGTGTCCAACACGTGCGCCATGGCGTCCGTGCTGGCCAAGATGCCGTGGAACCGCCCCGCGCAGGAGCGCTCCGCGGGCGACGTGATCGGCCGCATCCCCACCGGCGCGGGGAAGCGGAGCTGACCCGTGATGTGGATCGTCCTCGCCCTGGCCCTCGTGGTCGGCCTGCTGCTCGGCCTCATGGGTGGCGGCGGGTCGATCCTGATGGTGCCCCTGCTGACGTACGTGGCCGGCCTCGAGCCGAAGCAGGCCATCGCGGGCTCCCTGTTCGTGGTGGGTGTGACCTCGCTGGTCTCAGTGCTGCTGCACTCGCGGCACGGCACCGTCCGGTGGCGCACCGGCCTGATCTTCGGCGCGGCCTCGATGGTGGGTGCCCTCCTGGGCGGCGTCGTCGGCGGCTTCCTGCCGGGGACCCTGCTGCTGATCGCCTTCGCGGTGATGATGCTCTTCACGGCGTGGGCCATGATCCGGCCCAAGAAGACGCAGCCGGCGGCCGCCCCCTCAGTGGAGGCCTCGGCTGACGTCGAGCCCCGCCGCCACCCGCTCGGGAAGATCCTGCTGGAGGGCGTCGTCGTCGGCTTCGTCACGGGCATCGTCGGCGCCGGCGGCGGGTTCCTCGTGGTCCCTGCGCTGGTCCTGCTCGGCGGCCTGCCGATGTCCGCTGCGGTGGGCACGTCCCTGCTGGTGATCGCCATGAAGTCCTTCGCGGGCCTCGGCGGCTACCTGACCAGCGTGACGCTGCCGTGGGACCTGCTGCTGTGGGTCACCGGTGTGGCCGTGGTCGGTGCGCTGATCGGCGTTCCGCTCATGAAGCGGGTCCCGGAGAAGGCGCTGAAGAAGGGCTTCGGCTGGTTCGTGCTGGCCATGGGCCTGGTGATCCTCGTCCGGGAGCTCATCGGTCTCCTCGTGTGACATCCGGCGACGTCGCCGGATACCCCTGGGGATATGATTCCCCTCCCCGCCACCGTGACAAAGGAGGTCGCCGTGCGCACCGCCGACGCCGAGACCCAGCGCAAGATCCTCAACCGCCTCAAGCGGGCCCGCGGCCAGCTGGACGCCGTCATCCGCGAGGTCGAGGGCGAGGGTCGCTGCAAGGACGTGGTCACGCAGCTCTCCGCCGTCTCCACCGCGCTGGATCGCGCCGGCTTCGCGGTCGTCTCATCCGCCATGCAGTATTGCCTCGCCGACCCCGAGAAGGCGGAGGACGAGGAGAAGCTCACCGTCGCCGAGCTCGAGAAGCTCTTCATGACCCTGGCCTGACCGGCCACCCCGAAGCCCCCTCGCCGAAAGGATCCCTCATGTGCCGTCCGGCGCGCTGACCCGTCTGCCGCAGGGCCACCTGGGCCGGATGCGGCCGGCACGTCGAGTCCCTCAAGGCCGTCGTCCCCGCGGCGCAGTGGTGCGATGGCCGTCACCCTGATGCCGAGCGCGACGCAGCCCGCGCGGGCCGTGCCGGGGCCGCAAGGTTCTTCGCGAGGCTCTTCGGGCGCTGAGCCAGGCGTTCCGGGGGCGTGAGCCAGATGTTCGTGCTGTTCTGAGGGACCCTCAGCCGCGGAAACGTCTGGCTCACGCCCCCCGTCTGGCGTCGCTCAGTCCTCGTACGGGTCCGCCAGCGGGTGGTTCGGCAGCCGGCTGTCCGGGGTGCGCCCGCGTCCCCTCGACGACGGCTGCTGCCCGCGCCCTCCCGCGGCTGGGGCACAATGAGCCCGGCCCCCTTCGGCCCACCTCACTGCAGCCCACGCGGCCGCGCGCCCATCCCGACTCCCTGGGAGCCCCATGCTCTGGACCCTGCTCCGCCGTCACGGCCGGCGCTATCGCGGCGCCGTCGCGGCCGTCGTCGTGCTGCAGCTGATCAGCACGCTGGCCATGCTGTACCTGCCCAGCCTCAATGCCCGCATCATCGACGAGGGCGTAGCCCGCGGCGACACCGCCCGCATCTGGGACATCGGCCTCGTGATGCTCGGCGTCGCGCTGGTGCAGGTGGTCGCCGCGATCGCCGCCGTGTGGTTCGGGGCGAAGGCCTCGATGGGCGTCGGCCGGGACCTGCGCCGCGCCGTCTACACCCGCGTGGACGCGTTCTCCGCGGAGGAGCTCGGCCGCTTCGGCGCCGCGACCCTCATCACGCGCGGCACCAACGACGTCAACCAGGTCCAGATGCTCACCCTCATGGCCCTGAACTTCATGGTGGCCGTGCCGATCATGGCGGTCGGCGGCATCATCATGGCCATCCGCGAGGACCCGGGCCTGTCCTGGCTCGTGTGGGTCTCCGTGCCGGTGCTGCTGGTGATCGTGGCGTGGATCGTCGCCCGTCTCATGCCGCTGTTCCAGCGGATGCAGGACAACATCGACGACGTCAACGGCGTGCTGCGCGAGCAGATCCAGGGCATCCGCGTGGTCCGCGCGTTCGTGCGCGAGCGCCACGAGACACGCCGGTTCACGGACGCCAACGCCGCCCTGACGGAGACCTCCGTGCGGATCGGCCGGCTGTTCGTGCTGCTCGGCCCGGTCATCACGATGATCCTCCACCTCGCCACCGCCGCCGTCCTGTGGTTCGGCGGCGAGCGCGTGGACGCGGGGCTCGTGCAGGTCGGCGCGCTCACCGCGTTCATGCAGTACCTGCTGCAGATCCTCATGGCGGTGATGATGGGCACCTTCATGATGATGATGCTCCCGCGCGCCGTGATCTCCGCGGGCCGCATCGGCGAGGTCCTGGACACCGTCCCCACGCTCGGTGAGCCGGTCCGCCCGGTGACCCCCGCGCGTCGCGACGGCGCCGTGGAGCTGCGCCACGTCACCTTCCAGTACCCCGGCGCCGAGGCGCCGGTGCTCGACGACGTGAGCTTCGCCGTCGCCCCCGGCACCACGACGGCGATCATCGGCTCGACCGGCTCCGGCAAGTCCACGCTGATCAGTCTGCTGCCGCGGCTGTACGACGCGACGTCCGGCGAGGTGCTCGTGGACGGCGTGCCGGTGACCGACCTGGCCCGGGCCGAGCTGACCGAGGCCGTGGCCCTCGTGCCGCAGAAGCCGTACCTGTTCTCCGGCACCGTGCGGGAGAACATGCAGTTCGGGGCCCCGGACGCCTCGGACGAGCGCATCTGGGCGGCCCTCGAGACGGCCCAGGCCGCCGACTTCGTGCGCGCCCGCACCACCGGCAAGGGAGAGGCGGCGGCTTCCGGTCTGGACTCGCGGCTGTCTCAGGGCGGCACGGACGTCTCGGGCGGCCAGCGCCAGCGCCTGTCCATCGCGCGTGCCCTCGTGGCCGAGCCGCGGGTCCTCGTGTTCGACGACTCATTCTCCGCCCTGGACGTCACCACCGACGCGCGGCTGCGGGCGGCGCTCGACCGCGCGGCGGCCGGGGTGACCCGGATCGTCGTCGCCCAGCGGGTGGCCACCATCACCGACGCCGACCAGATCATCGTGCTGGACGAGGGCCGCGTGGTCGGCCGCGGCACCCACGCCGAGCTGCTGGCGGACAACCAGACCTACCGGGAGATCGTGGACTCCCAGCTGACCGCGGAGGACGTGGCATGAGCGAGCACCTGACGGACGAGGAGATCCTCGAGATCCAGGAGCAGGGCGCCACCGACGACTGGGGCGGCGGGCCGGCCCGCAAGGCCAAGGCGTTCTGGCCGTCCGCGAAGCGGCTCATGAGCCTGTTCCGCACGGAGAAGCTGGGCCTGGTGGTGGTCGCGCTGATGGTGCTGGTCGCCGTCGTGCTCAACGTGTGGGCCCCGCACGTCCTGGGCCGGGCGATGGACGTGATCTTCGGCGGCGTGGTCTCCGCGCAGATGCCCGGCGGGCTGAGCCGCGAGCAGGTCATCGACGGGCTGCGCGCCCAGGGCGAGGACCAGGCCGCAGAGATGCTCTCCGGCATGGCGTTCACGCCGGGCGAGGGGATCGACTTCACCGAGCTGGGCCGGCTGATCCTCATCGTCCTGGGCATGTACCTGGTGGCGCAGACCTTCATGTGGCTGCAGGGCCGCGTGCTCAATGACATCGTCATGCGCATCGTCTTCCGCCTGCGCGAGGAGATCGAGGCCAAGATCAACCGGCTGCCGCTGAGTTACTTCGACCGCGGGCAGCGCGGCGACCTGCTCTCCCGCGCCACCAACGACGTGGACAACGTCCAGCAGGCCCTCCAGCAGGCGTTCGCCTCGCTCGTGTACTCGGTGCTGACCGTGATCGGCATCGTCGGCATGATGTTCTGGCTGTCCTGGCAGCTCGCGCTCATCGCCCTGGTCGCCCTGCCGGTGGCCGGTGTGGTGGTGGGCGTGATCGGCAAGAAGTCCCAGGCGCTCTTCTCCGCGCAGTGGCGGGAGACGGGCCGGCTCAACGGGCACATCGAGGAGTCGTTCACGGGGCACGAGCTGGTGACCGTGTTCGGCCGTCAGCGGGACATGGCCGCGCGCTTCGACGAGCGCAACGAGGAGCTGTACGAGGCCGCGTTCACGGCGCAGTTCTACTCGGGGATGATCATGCCGATCATGCAGTGGGTGAACTGGCTGGGCTACGTGGGCATCGCGGTGGTCGGCGGCCTGCGCGTGGCCAACGGGCAGATGACCCTCGGCGCCGTGACCGCGTTCATCCAGTACTCGCGCGAGTTCAACCAGCCGCTTGGGCAGATCGCCGGCATGTCCAACATGCTGATCTCCGGCGTGGCGTCGGCCGAGCGCATCTTCGAGCTCCTCGACGAGCCGGAGGAGACCCCCGACGGCACCCCCGCCCGCACCCCCGACGGCACTTTCGTTTGGGAAACGGCGCCCTCCGAGAGCGCTTTCGTTCGGGAAACGGCGCCCTCCGCCATCCCCGGGCCCGACGGCGTCGCCCACCTCCCGCGCCCGCTGCGCGGTCGCGTGGAGTTCGAGCATGTGCGCTTCTCCTACACGCCGGAGAAGCCGCTCATCACGGACCTGAACTTCGTGGCGGAGCCGGGGCAGACGGTCGCGATCGTCGGGCCGACCGGTGCCGGCAAGACCACCCTGGTCAACCTGATCATGCGGTTCTACGAGGTGGACGGCGGGCGGATCCTGCTGGACGGCGTGGACACCCGCACGGTCAGCCGCGGCGAGCTGCGCGCCGCCACCGGCATGGTGCTCCAGGACGCCGTGCTCTTCGGCGGGACCATCCGGGAGAACATCCGCTACGGCCGACTCGACGCCACGGACGAGGAGGTCGTCGCGGCGGCGAAGGCCACCTACGTGGACCGTTTCGTGCACACCCTGCCCGACGGCTACGACACCGTGATCGAGCAGGACGCCGCCAACGTGTCCGCGGGCGAGCGGCAGCTCATCACCATCGCCCGTGCGTTCCTGGCCCAGCCCTCGCTCCTGATCCTGGACGAGGCCACCTCCTCCGTGGACACCCGCACCGAGGTGCTGGTCCAGGGCGCGATGGCGGCGCTGCGCTCGGACCGCACGAGCTTCGTGATCGCCCACCGCCTCTCCACCATCCGGGACGCGGACGTCATCCTCGTGATGGAGGACGGCGACATCGTGGAGCAGGGCTCGCACGATCAGCTGCTGGCCGCTCGCGGCGCGTACTTCCGGCTGTACAGGAGCCAGTTCCAGGGCGGGGAACAGGCGGAGGAGCAGGACGACGACGGCGCGCCCGCCGCGCGCGAGGACGCCCGCTGAGGCCGGGGCTGGATGGCGCCGGCGCCCAGCCACTGGCCGCTGGCGTCGCTGCGACACGGGACCACCCGATGACCTTCTCGATCCAGGTGCCGGTGAGTTTCACGAGCCCGCACCTCTCCGGAGCCGGAGGTGTACGGGGCTAGGGCGCGCGGCGGTGACGGGAGTATCGAAACCCGATCGTCGGGCCACCCCTGCCGGTGTGGCCGCGCTCATTCGTCCCCTGAGATTGCGCATCCGTCACGCGCAGGACCCTCTTGACTCCCTGGTGGGGCACGTCTGTGGACCGACCGAGAATTCTCTGGACACAGGGCGAGCACCTTCATAGAGTGTGACTCAGATCACGACTGAGCGTGAACCATAAGGAGGAGCGACATGGGTATGAAGCAGCGGATTTCTAAGGTCGGTGCCGGCGTGGCCGTCGCTGGACCGTTGGCCGTCTCCGGTGCGGTGCCAGCGCAGGCGCTGACGGACTCCGGTCGGCAGGACTGCAGCGCAGGACTCCTCCTGTCGGGCACCTACGGCTACTGCTACTACCCGTACTGACTCGCCGGCACCGATGACTTCATTACGCATTCCTGCGACGGCCGCCCTGGTGGCGGCCGTCGCCCTGACCCTCACCGGCTGCGTCGGTCGGGAGTCTGCGGGCCTCGGCGGTTCATCCACGGTCGCCGCTCCCCCCACCGCGACGGCCGAGAAGACCTGGGACGCCTCGCAGTGGGTTCCCACCGAGAGGATCGAACCCCTCCTGACGACGGAGGCGGAGAAGGAGCGCGCCTACCGTGAGCAAGTCGCGCGGCACGCTCAGGGGGCGGGAATGCCCGCGCCGCCTCAGGTGGAGCGCTCCGGGTGGTACGCCACGTCCCTCGAGTCGGACCGCATGGTGTCCACATGCCTGGCCGAGGCCGGGTGGCCGAACTCGGTCGGTCCGACCGGGGGAATTCAGATCGACACCCCACCTGAGTCCCAGAGGTCTGCTTTCGAGGCGGCCTACGTGACCTGCTACGCACAGCACCCGGTGGATCCGAGCTACACCCAGGACTGGACCGATCCGCAGCTCCGCCTCGTCTATGACTACTGGGACCAATACCTCATCCCGTGTCTCGAGGCCTACGGCTACACGGTCGACACCTCCGCGCGCCCCTCCAAAGAGGCATTCGTCTCCGCGTTCTACACTCCAGGCCGCCACCAGTGGTGGCCCTTCGCGGACAGCATGAGGGGCGTGTCGGCAGAACGCCAGGCCGAGGTCGCGCAGACATGCCCGGAGCTTCCGCCGCAGGATGTCTTCTGGGGGTCATCCGGATGAATCGCCCCGCCCGCTGGGCCGCCCTCGTCCTTGCGCTCGTGGCCGTCGCCGCGCTCGCCTTCTGGGCCGGCCGGGTCACGCTCACCCCTCCGGCTCAGGCCGAGCAGCGTCCGGCCGCGAGCGCCCTCGTCACCGTCGCCGAGCAGGAGCTCGGCCGCGTCATCACCCTCGGCGTCTCCGTGTCGCGCGAGCAGACGCCGGCGGCGGTGAACGCGCTGACCGGCGTCGTCACCCGGGCCGGAGAGTCCGGCGAGGTGGCTGCCGGGGAGGTGCTGTACGCCGTCGCCCAGAAGCCCGTGCTCGTCCTCCAGGGCGAGCTTCCCCAGTGGCGCCCTCTCGGGGAGGGCACTTCCGGCGACGACGTCGCCGCGTTCCAGCGCATGCTCGCCGCCACCGGCGCGAAGGTGGAGGCCACCGGCACGTGGGACGAGGCCACCGCGGACGCCTGGGACGACTGGCTCACCGAACGCGGCTACCCCGCCGCGGACACCGTGGAGCTCGGCCAGCTCGTGGTCCTCGACGCCCTCCCCGCGCCCCTCAGCGTGGACGCGAAGACCACCGCCGTCGGCACCACCCTCGCCGGCGGCGAGAACGTGGTGGCCCGCCCCGGCGACCAACCGGACTTCGCCCTCGAGGTCAACCAGGAGCAGGCCGCCCTCATCCCGGCCGGCACCCAGGTCACCGTGCCCCACGGCGAACACGAATGGAAGGCCGTCGCCGGCGAGTCCACCTCCGACGAGCAGGGCCTGATCCGCATCACCCTCACCGCCCCGGACGGCGGCGTGGTCTGCGGCGAGGACTGCGACACCCTGCCCGCCGACGCCACCACCTCCCTGCTCTCCCAGGTCAGCGTGGTCCCGCCCGTCTCCGGGCCCGTGGTCCCCGTGTCCGCCCTGCGCACCCAGCCAGACGGCGCCGCGACGGTCACGGTGGTCCGGGACGGCGCCGCGGAGGACCGCACCGTCACCGTCCTCGGCTCCGCCGACGGCCTCGCCGTCGTGGACGGCGTGGACGCCGGCGAGCAGGTGCGCGTGCTGAACGGCACCCGATGACGGGGCCCGCCACCCCGGGCACGCCCGCCGCCCCCGTCGTCCCCGCCGCCCTCGCCGTCGAGGACCTGCGCTTCGCCTATACCCGCGCCGCCGAGGAGCTGTTCGACGGCCTCACCCACGCGTTCACGCCGGGCGCCGTCACCGCCCTCACCGGGCCCTCCGGGCGCGGCAAGTCCACCCTCCTGTACGTGCTCGGGCTCATGCTCACGCCCACCTCCGGAGTGGTGCGCCTCGGCGACGTCGACGCCTCCACCCGCCCGGACCGGGAGCGCTCCCGCCTGCGCGCCACCTCCGTGGGATTCGTGTTCCAGGACTCGGAGCTGGACCCGTCCCGCCCCATCCTGGACTCCGTGGTGGAGCCCGGCCTCTACGCCGGGTTGGAGCGCCAGACGCTCGAGGACCGGGCACGGGCGCTGCTCGAGCGCTTCGGCCTCGCCCACCGCGCCGACCACCGGCCCGGGCAGGTCTCCGGCGGGCAGGCGCAGCGGGTGGCCGTGTGCCGCGCCCTCGTGAACGCGCCCGTCGTCGTCCTCGCGGACGAGCCCACGGGCAACCTCGACCCGGACAACGCCGGCCTCGTCATGGACGCCCTCGCCGATGCCGCCGCCGAGGGGCGCACCGTGGTGGTCGCCACCCACGACCCCGCCGTCGTCGCCCGCGCCGACGAGGTGGTGCGGCTGTGAACCGGGAGGACCGCCCATGAACCTGCGCACCCTGCTGCGTGAAGCCGTCACCGCCGCACGCACCTCTCCCGTGCCCTCCGCCCTCGTGCTGCTCGTGGTGGCCGCCATGTGCTTCGCCGCCGTGGCCACCGTGGGCAGGCAGGCCGCCACCGAGGCGGCCGTCGCCGCAGAGCTCTCCGGCCCCGGCGCCCGCGTGCTCACCGTCACCGACACCGGCGGCACCGGTTTCCTCACCGGCGCCACCGCGGCCACCCTCGCCGGACTCGACACCGCCGAGGCCGCCCTCGCCCGGGACTCGCCCATGGACGCCGTGAACACCGGGATCGGCCGGGGCGGCGCCCGCGTGGCCGTGACGAACGTGGTCGGCACCCTGGACCGTGGCATCGTGCTGACCCGCGGCCGCCTGCCCGCCCCCGGCGAGGTGGTGGTCCCCGAGGCCAAGCTCGCCGAGCTCGGCCTCGCCCAGCCCTCCGGAGCGATCGAGGCCACGGACGGCGGCCAGTGGGCCGTCGTCGGGGCGTTCCAGGCCCAGGACCCCTTCCAGGACCTCGACGGCTACGCCCTCACCGTCCCCGCCGCCCCGGACGCCCTCGTGATGCAGCAGGTCCGCGTCCTCGCCGCCGACACCGCCGGCACCCGCGCCATGCAGGAGGCCGCGCTCGCCGTGATCGACCCCGACCCGCGCGCCTCCTCCATCCAGACCGCCCGTGCCCTCTCCGCCGGCAACCAGGTGATCACCGGCGAGCTCGCCGGGCTCGGACGCTCCCTGCTGCTGCTGATCCTCGGAGCCGGCGCGTTCTTCGTGTCCATCGTGGTGCTCGCCGACGTCCTCATCCGCCGCCGCGACCTCGGCCGCCGCCGCACCCTCGGCATCGGCCGCGGAGACCTGATCCTGCTCGTGGCCGTGCGCACCGCCGTGCCTGCGCTGCTGGGCGCCGTGCTGGGCTCCGGAGCCGGGTACGCCGTCGTCGCCGGCCAGGGCGGGACGCTGGGGGTGGACTTCGTGGCGGCGGTGGCCGTGCTGGCCGCCCTCACCGCGCTGCTGGCCAGCCTCGCCCCGGCGGCGTTCGCCGCGTTCCGCGACCCCGTGCGGGTGATGCGGACGGCGTGAGGGGTGGCGGGCGGGCCCGCTCACCGGCGGGCACCCCGCCCGCGCACCGCTACCCTCGGGAGCATGCCCGCCTTACCCGCCGCGCCCCCGCCTGCCCTCACGCCGCTCCAGCGGCAGTCCGTCCTGCGCACCCTGCGCAGCCCTCGGCTGCTGGGCACGGAGGTGCTGGCCGCCGTCGTGGTGGCGCTCGCGCTGATCCCGGAGGCCATCGCGTTCTCGATCATCGCGGGCGTGGATCCGCGCGTCGGGCTGTTCGCGTCCTTCACCATGGCGGTGACCACGGCGATCGTGGGCGGCCGGCCCGCCATGATCTCCGCGGCCACGGGGGCGGTGGCGCTGGTCGTCGCACCGCTGTCCCACGCGTACGGGGTGGGGCACCTGCTTGCCGCGATCATCCTCGGCGGCGTCATCCAGATCCTGCTCGGCGTGCTCGGTGTGGCCCGGCTCATGCGGTTCGTCCCGCGCTCGGTGATGGTGGGGTTCGTCAACGCGTTGGCCATCCTCGTGTTCACCTCGCAGCTGCCCGAGCTGATCGGCGTCCCGTGGCTCGTGTACCCGCTCACGGCGTTGGCCCTGGCGATCGTGGTGCTGTTGCCGCGGCTCACCACGGCGGTGCCGGCGACGCTCGTGGCCGTCGTCGTGGTCACCGCCCTGGTGATGGCCGCCGGCCTGGCCGTGCCGCGCGTGGGGGACCGGGGCGCGCTGCCGGACGCGCTGCCCGCGCTCGGCCTGCCGGACGTCCCGCTGACGTGGGAGACGCTGTGGCTGATCCTGCCGTTCAGCATCGGCATGGCGTTCGTGGGGCTGCTCGAGTCCCTGCTCACCGCGAAGCTCGTGGACGACATCACCGACACCCGCTCGGACAAGACGCGCGAGTCCTGGGGGCAGGGTGTCGCGAACGTGGTCTCGGGGTTGTTCGGCGGCATGGGCGGCTGCGCCGTGGTGGGGCAGACCATGATGAACGTCAAGGCGAACGGCGCCCGCACCCGGATCTCCACGTTCCTCGCGGGCGTGTTCCTGCTGGTGCTCGTGGTGGCCTTCGGCGGCTTCGTGGCGCAGATCCCCATGGCCGCGCTCGTGGGCGTGATGATGTTCGTGGCCGCCGCCACCTTCGACTGGCACTCGGTGCGCCCCGCCACCCTGCGCGCGATGCCGCGCTCGGAGACCGCCGTCATGGTCGTGACCGTGGCGGCCACGGTGCTCACTCACAACCTCGCGATCGGCGTGGGTGTGGGCGTGCTCGCTGCGCTGGTGCTCTTCGCCCAGCGCGTCTCGCGTCTGGTCACGGTGGTCCGCGAGGTCCACGACGACGGCGACGCCGTCACGTATCGCGTGCACGGCGCCCTGTTCTTCGCGTCCTCGAACGACCTCTACTCGCAGTTCGAGTACGCCCTCGACCCGCCGCGCGTCGTGATCGACATGAGTGCCGCGCACGTGTGGGACGCCTCCACTGTGGCCGCGCTCGACTCGGTGCTGACCAAGTACGCCCGGCACGGGATCCACGCCGAGGTGACGGGGCTGAACGAGGCCTCCGCGGCGATGCACGCGCGCCTCACCGGGCGACTCGGCGCCTGAGCCGGCGGGCTCAGGCGGTGACGAACTCCCACTGGTGCCCGTCCGGGTCGACGATCTCGCGGGAGTGCATGCCGGAGTCGGCCATCTCCTCGCGCAGGTCCTCGGGCAGGGGCACCTCGGCGGCGCCGAGCTCGATCGCCCGGTCCGCCAGGGCGTCCACCGCCGCGGCGTCGCCGACGGTCAGCGCCATGAGGGCGGAGTTGGTGGTGAGGCAGTCGGCGATCTCACGGTTGCCGATGAAGTCGGTGTAGTAGCCGGGGCTGAGGTACATCGCGTACGTCGACTCGGTGAGCTCGATGCACACCGAGTGCTCGTCCGAGTAGTCGTCCATTGCGGTGGCGCCCAGGGTCGTCCAGAACTCACGGATCCGCTCGGTGTCCGTCGTCGGGAGGTTGATGAACACCGGCTGGGAGAACAAGGCCATGGGGAGCACCGTAGACGAGGCGTTCGGCCCGCCGCCACCGCGCGCGTGTCGCGGGCGCGCGGGCGTGGCGTGGGCCACGGAGCCGCTCCCGACGACGGCGCCCGCGGCCTGGCGCGTCCGCCCCCGTTGGTAGCGTGGCCGCCATGAGCGTTCCTCCCTCTGGCCCGCCGGCCGGTCCGCCCGCCGGCTGGCCGCCGTCGGGCCGGCCGTCCGCCCGCCGCGCCGCCGTCGCCCCGAGCCTGCACGGGCACCCCGGCGCCCCCGGTGGCGTCCCC
>NZ_JAKRLB010000029.1:0-23449 GCF_022664405.1 Micrococcus luteus
GTTAGCGTGAGTCATGAGTGGGTCTTCTCGGGCAGGTCGGTGGTGTAGGAACTTCCATCCTGCGGGAGAGGCCCACTCGTCTCATCTCAGCCCGGGCCTCGTGCCAAGAACCTCATGACCCACAACAGCTAGAGGCGCTAGCCTTCGAGATGGGATGGGTGAAGCTGAAGTGTCCGGCCACTTCTTGGGTGTCGTTCCCCCTATTGCACCCATCGGTGCTGATGGGCTCGACTTCCGCCCCTCCGCCTGGGGTGGGTACCTACGGACTTCGATCCCACCACACCTAAATTTCCTGGTCAACGATGGCCAGTGGCTCAATAATTTGCGTATGGCATAGTTTTGGAGCTGAGCCTCGGCTCCTGAGAAAGATGGAGTCAGCAGGCATGAAAATTTCACGGATGGCTATCAATAACCACAGTCGAATCCAAGACCTGGATCTTGAGCTGCGCCGCCATGCGGTCATCGTGGGCGCGAACGACGTGGGGAAGTCCTCTATTCTCCGGATGCTCCACCTGTTATTGGGATCGAGCACCGCAGCCCTCTACCAGGCGGTGGCCCCTGCGGATCTAGAGGACCCCGAGCGGCCGCTCGTCGTCAACGTCATGTGGACGGACTTCACCGACGAGAACCGCAGGGTATTCCCTTCCGAGATCTCAATTACCGAGGACCACGAGCGTGAATATCTGTGGGTCCAGATGGTCGTAGAGGTCGATCCTGAGGACGACGAAGCCGTAACGATCCGGCGTTGGTTCCCCGAGAGCGGACACGAACGTGCTCCCAGTCGAGAGCAACTCGAGGCATTCGGGTGGCGGTATTTGAAGGCGACGCGCGGAGCCTCGATGATGGAAGGCGCGCACAGTCCGGTCCGGACATTGCTAGCTGCCGCTGACCTTGGCAACAACGAGGACGGGCTGAAGGAAACTCTAGAGAAATTCAATGAGGAGCTGGCGGGCAATGAATCGGTCGGGGAACTCCTCAGCCGCGTGGCTGGCCATCTCAGTCGTGCGATGCCCCGAGCGGTCGCGAAGGAAGACTTCACGGTCCGTAGCATCACGGACCCGTCTACTGATGTCCTGCAGGACGTGACGATCTTCCTCAATCGGGGCAGTGACCAGGTCTCCCTGATGGAACAGTCAGACGGCGTCCGCCAGCTGATGTCCATGACGCTTTTTGATCTAGCAGAGGGGGCTGCCAACGTCCTCGCGATCGACGAGCCAGAGATTCATCTGCATCCAACCAGCCAGCGGACTGCGGCTGACCTTCTCAGCGGTGTGGGGAACCAGAAGATCATCGTCACGCACTCGCCGTACATCCTCCACCGGTTCGAGCCTTCAGAAGTCATCGCTGTCGACCGGCACGGGAAGTGCCGGCAGATTGGCAACGAAAGACTGTCAAAGGTCGAGAAGGTGCGGGCCCATTGGTGGTCACCGCGCCTGCTCGAAGCGTTGACGGCTCGCTTCGTCGTCCTGGTCGAGGGAGACGCCGACCGTGTGATCGTCGAGGCGGTGGGCAAGAGCCTCGGCATCGACCTTGACCGGCTCGGCGCAGTTGTCCTCGAGCTGGATGGGGCCGACAAGTTTGCGAACGTCTTCCCGCTCCTCGGTCCAGACGGGTTTGGCCCGACCCTGCTCGGCCTGGTGGACAAGCAGGAGAGCGGCAGGTGGGTCAACGCGTTTGGGGGCAAGTCCAAGGACACCATTGACAAGAAGGTCTTTATCTCCGAGATCGATCTCGAGGACGAGTACACGCGTGCCCTCGGCGGGCCGGTCGTCGCGCAGGCGCTTATCGATGGCGGGGTCTGCCGGGAGCAGGGGATCCTTCAGGCGTCCGGTGTGACCGCAATCAAGGACGTTTCTGCAGAGGCAGCCGCGAAGTTCTGCCGAGACAAGAGGAAAGTGGAAGCGGCAACGTGTATATCGACAGTACTGGACGTAGACAGTGCCCAGAGGATCGGCAGTGTCGCTCGGCTCGTCCGACGGCTCGACGAATTGAGCCAGCAGTGAGGGGGCTCGCCCTCAGCGAGGAGCAGCTCGCCGCGGCGATGTCCGACAAGAGCCACCTGCTGATAGTGGCCCCACCGGGGTGTGGAAAGACCGAAGTGCTGGCCCACAGAGCCGCCCACCAGATCGGCTTACTGCAACCCCACCAGAGAGTGCTCGCCCTGACCTTCACCAAGCGTGCCCGCGCAAACCTGGAGGAACGTTTGAGCTCCGTGCTGGGCCAGGCGCGGGCGCGCCGACAGATCGTGGTGCGTAACTTCCACGGCTTCGCTACCCAGGTAGTCCTCGCGCATGGCAGGACCATCGGTCTGCGCATGGATGTCCTCCAGATGCCGAAGACCAGCACTATGAGACGTGCGATGGAAGCTGCTGGAGGCGGCAAAGACATATACGACGCGGAGAGGCTTCTCGACCACATCAAGAAGGAACCGCTTTCAGATGCGGAAGTGCTGGAGGCTATCGAGGGACGGGGACGGAACGAGGCTGCCCTCTTGGCCTTGAAAGTCGAGCGAGCGCGACAGGAAGCGAACCAGCTGCACTATAACGACCTGCTCCGGCATGCACAGCGGCTTCTACGTATTCCTGCGGTCGCGCGGCTCTACCAGGCGCATTTCGGCGCCGTTCTGGTCGACGAGTTTCAGGATCTCTCGTTGCAACAGCTCGACGTTGCCGTCCTCAGCTGCAATGAACGACGCACCTTCGCTGGCGATCCGCTTCAGGGCATCTACTCGTGGGCAGGAGCCGCGCCCGCCGAGGTCGAGCGCGAGCTCAGACGAATGTGCGGAGAACCGGTCAGGTTGCATGAGTCTTATCGTTCGTCGCCGAGGGTCTTGGAGACGGTCAACTCGATTAGTGAGAAGGTCGAACCGGGATCGGGTCTTGTCTCAGCATGGCCGGAGGAGTGGCCTGGCGGGGGTTGCTCGGCTGCGCTTGTGCTCCAGGACCAGGCGGAGGAGGCGGCGCTGGCGGTTCGGCTTGCGACGTTGATCCATGACGCGTTTCCTGATGCCTCTATCGGGATCATCGCCAGGGCCGGATGGCGTCGAGAGTCCATCGACGCCGCCTTCGCCGCCCAGGCGGAAGTTCCAGTGCGTAGGTGGGAGCTTGCGATCGATGACCCGGTGACTGTGGCTCTGATCCAGTCGACGGTCGCCTCGCTTCCGCGGGGTGCCACGGTCGCCGACGCGAGGCGTGCCGCCCTTGACGCACTCGATCCTGCGGACGTCGACGCGAAAGAGCTTGTCGACGATGCGTTCGACATCCTCGAGCAGAGCGGGGCCAAGACTGCGCGAGCTGCTGTTAAGTCCGTCAGAACGGCTGATCCCAAGCAAGCGGTCGGTCCCGGAGTCCATCTGCTCAACGCGCACACCGGTAAGGGCCAGCAGTTCGACTGGACGCTAGTGGTCGGGGTCGAAGAGGGACACTTGCCGGGGAAGCGGAACAGCCAGGGGGATGCCCTGACGGAGGAACAGAGGGTCTTGCTGGTGATGCTGTC
The DNA here is from genome assembly GCF_022664405.1 of Micrococcus luteus. Lineage (NCBI taxonomy): Bacteria > Bacillati > Actinomycetota > Actinomycetes > Micrococcales > Micrococcaceae > Micrococcus > Micrococcus luteus. The sequence continues at coordinate 3,496 of NZ_JAKRLB010000029.1, forward strand.
CCGGGCCCGTCATGGGCTCATCGTGACCAGAACGCGCGTACGCGATGGCTGGCACGGGCCGAAGCCGGTACAGGAGAGCCGTTGGTGGCCGGCGATCAAGGCCAGGTACTCCTCGGAGGAAGAGATCCAGACTCACATCGCCATGGCGCGGGCCGACTGGAGCATCCAGGTGTGACTTTCCCTACTCGCAGTTTTCTTTCTCGGCCCAGGCGGAGGTCTACACGCCCTAGTCCCCGCAGGGGACGCCTTAGACCTGACCACCGCACTACCCAGGGAGACACCTGACCACGCAGCAGCAGACCGCCCCCGCAGGTTTCACCGTCCGGGACTGGGAGAAGTGCCACGAGGGCGTGGACGTGGCCGGAGACGGCTACGCAGAGGAAAAGACCTGGGGCATCCACGACGGCCCCGGGTGGGTAACGTGGGCTCCAGCTGGGCGCCTGACCGGGGATTCAACCTGGAAGTGGAGCCGTGCGGGATCGACAACCTCATCGTGGGCGATCTGACTCCCCGCCAGGCCCGCACCCTCGCCTCCCGGCTGCTCGAAGTCGCGGACCGGATCGAAGAGCTCCAGGCCGATGACGTGCGAGACGCCGCCCGTGCCATTTCCTCCCAGAAGGGTGGTGGCACCATCACCGATCTTGCCCGGGCAGCGGATCGGCTCGGGGTGCAGGTGACGACGATGTACACGGCTTGGGAGGTCGAGCACGACGCTCGACAGTGACCATCCGTAGGCGGCAAACGGCCCAGGCCTCTTCCCGATGGAGAGGCCTGGGCAATCGGGCCGGGATCAGCCACTTTGGGGTCCGTGTCGCCCACCTTCCTGCGACGCAGTTATGCTTCTCCAATGCGAGTGGGCGTATACATCGACGGCTTCAACCTCTACTACGGTGCGAAGCGGCAGTTTGACGATTCCCAGACCGGGTGGAAGTGGATCGACCTGCGAGCATTGGCCGCCCGGCGCAATTTCCACACCCCTGGCGCCACCATCGACCGTGTCGTGTACTGCACTGCACGAATCACTGACGAAGACAGCGTCGGAGCCGCCCAGCGTCAGAGCGTCTACTTGAACGCGCTTGCGGCGAGCGGAGCCGTAGACGAGATCAGCGAGGGCTTCTACCAGTCCTATGCCAAAGCCGCCGTAATGACGAATGAAGCGAGCGGCACCAAGAACCCAACCGTCTTCGAAGACGACCAGGCGACGGCCCAGTGGTCGCCCGAACTCCTACTGCACCGTGTAGCGGACACGGGAAACATCCTTGCGACGGTGCGAAAGCGCGAGGAGAAGGGTTCGGACGTCAATGTGGCTACACACCTGCTTGTTGATGTTCTGACGCATCGCGTCGATGCGGCACTCGTCATCTCCAACGATTCCGACCTGGGGCTACCCGTCAAGGTCGCCCGTCAGCATGTGCCGGTTGGAGTGGTGAACCCTGGCATCCGCTATATGGCCGGTGCCCTGAGGGGAAACCCCGGCGATGGCGTTGGCGGGCACTTCTGGGGCCAGCTGCGGCGAAACGACTACCTCCAGAGCCAGCTTCCCGACCAGGTCGGCCACTTGCACAAGCCAGCCAGCTGGTGAGGGAGATGTAGTTTGCGTCGTCATACGCAGGGTGCTACAGTCTGTAACACCAACCCGTCCTCCTCGTGAGGGCGGGTCTTTTTTTCCTCTGCGCCTACCCACGGGCCAGCTCTCCCCGGATGCGATACCCCTAGGTGACACATGATCCTTCCGGCCCTGTGGCCAACGCGGGAGAGATCTACACAGTGCGCGCTACTCTGACGATGCGCCGGTCGAGCATCCCCCTCCGCTCCCGGCGCATGGCCCCGCCAGTACCCCCGTTTCAGCTGGCGGGGCCACCTCGTGCCCGTGTTGCAAAGGGGCGCTGGTAGCCTCGCGCTATGTCGCCTGTCCTCTCCAACTGTCCCAACTGCGGCACCTTCACATCATCGGTGATTGACGTCGAGTCGAGTAGCGACGTCACTATCGGCGGGATAAAGGAGACCTGCCCCCGATGTGGGGCTACGGCCGAGGTATATCCGGGAACTTTCAACTTTGACGCACAGGGGTTGGCGACCGTCCTGACAGGCCCAGGTTGGACCCGTGCTGCCTACGCGCAAGCGCAACAAGCCCTTCTGCGCACTGGGCGCGCGCTCAAGGCCGGGCAAGATAAGGATGAGGCACTTCAGAGCCTTGCCCGGGAAGTTGACGGGATCTTTCCCCGGGCAGGTGCGGCCCTGTGGGCCGCCCTGGGCAAGCAACAAGTAGCTAACATCATTGCCCTTCTTGCGTTTATGGCAACGGTAATTATCCCTCTAATCTCAGACAATGGGATTACGGAAGATGAGGCCCAGCGCATGATTGACGAAGCAATAGCCAAGCATGAGTCATCCGCATCCACCGTCACGCCGGCTGAACCGCTCAACCACGAGCAGGTTGAGGACCATAAGCAGGATGCAGACGACAACGAGCCAAAGCGGTGACGCTGCGCTAAGAACGGTCGCTAGACACGCGAGGGCAATGAGTGCGTGACGCGATTGTGTGCTCACGGTGCCACCTCGGGCTTAACTTCGGGGCGTGCAGCTCCCCCTTCCGCGTGCGCCAGCCTCGCGGCGCGACGCTCGGCCAGCTGGTCCAGCGCGGACACCTTCACCGGGGCACGGGTGGCCGTCAACTCGGCAAGATCGGCCACCAGGTCACGGTCAGCCTTCGCCAGGGCGGCCACGTCTCGGGGAGTGGCAACCATGAGCGCCGCACGCACCCGCCTGAGCGCCCACCGGATCGACGCAGCAGGATCTTCGGTCAGCGGGATCTCAACCTCGGCCTCCCTGCCGTAGCCCACGAGCACAGACACGGGGGCAGTCCGGTCATCCGCGCTCTCACGGGCAGCCCGGGCCACCTCAGCAGGGCCAGGCTCACGGCTCACGGCGGGCACGTAGGCCGCCTTCTCCCGCTGGCGGCGTGAATCGCCCCGGGTCTGGTGAAGGCTCTGATCCAACGGAAGGATGCAGGCCATGCCAGCACCACGGAAGTACCCCGACGAGCTCCGCGAACGCGCCACGCGGATGACCCTGGAAGCCCGTCAAGACCCCGCCACGAGGACCGGAGCGTTCCGCCGCGTAGGAGAACAGCTCGGGATCAACCCTGAGACGCTGCGCAACTGAGTCCGCCAAACCGAGATTGACGGTGGCCACCGCCCCAGGATCACCTCCAGCGAAGCCGCCCGGGTGGCCGAGCTGGAGAAGGAGAACCGTGAACTGCGGCGGGCGAACGCGATCCTGCGCTCGGCCTTGCTCGCGGCAAGTACGTGCAAGCCCCGAAGATGTCTGATCAGGACGTGGAGCAGACGCGCGTGATGATCGAGATGGGGATCCCGAAGGCGGAGGTGGCGCGCACGTTCGGGGTGAGCCGGCAGACCCTGTACACCTCGTTGCGCCGGCAAGCCTCAGACTGAGCCTCATCCTCGGCCGCCGGCGTCTCTTGAGTTTCTGCTTCAGTACGCGGGCGCGGTCTTGTACAGGGATTGAGCGTCTTGGGCTGCGTGGACGCCGGCCCGGACGACGTCGTTCTTCATGTCCAGCACCCGCAGCTGCCCCTCGATCTCAGCGACGGCCTCGATCCGGCCGAATGCGTCCCCGTGGGCCTGGGCGTACTCGGCCAGGCCCCGCAGCTTGGGCAAGGCGTCGGCCAGGTGCGTGCCGTGGGGGTCCACGATGTCCGCACGGATCGTGCCGTCCTGGTTGGCGTGGAAGAACACGAAGTCCGGGCGCAGGGCCTGCCACTGGCCGGCGCCGTCCTGGAACGGGATCGCCAAAGACTGCTTGGACGCCCGGGAGGGGTTGCGGTACCAGCCCCGGAAGGAGGGCTCGGCGGCTTCGGAGTCCAGCACCTGCCGCTCCCAGGCGTTCAGATCCACAGGCACGGTGCCGTCCTCGGCGGCCATCAAATGCAGGGTGCGTCTCTGCAGAGGACGCTCGCTGCCATCAGGGAGGCGCTCCTGCCGGTCGGCCTGGGTCAGCTTCGGGCGGGTCAGGTCCACGCGTTCAGGTTGACGGGCCATCTCCCGCACCCGGTCGTAGACGGCCTGGCGCTCATCGGTCAGGCCGTTGATCTGCACCCGGTACTGGCTCAGCCAGTCCTGCACGAGCTTGTCGGCCTTGGCCTCCAGGTCGGCGACGACCTCGGGGGTGCGGGCCAGGGAGGCGATGATGATGTCTCCTTCGCGCAGGTCGAGATCCTCTTCGTCCTCGGGGACGATGTGATCGATGTAGGCCCCGGCGATCCAGCCGGTGAGGGTGCGGGCCGCCGCGGCGGCGGCCTCCTCGATGGCCCGGTCATCGGCCAGCAGTTCCAGGCTGGTGGTGCTCAGGGTTGTGGTGCCCAGCCGGCCGCGTATCCGCTGGGCCGTCAGGGTGAGCACATCCTGGCGGGCCGCGGTGATCTGCTCGGAGTACTGCGCCCTGCATCCGTCCAGGAGCTTGCACATCGTGTGCGCGGCGGTCTTGACCGCCCCGGGCAGCAGCTCGTCGTGGGAGAGGGCGTTGGCCAGGATGTCCAGGCGCTTGAGGGGTTTGGTGGCGCCCTGGGGGATGTTCATCGAGGGCAGGGCGTCGAACACCGCCCACACGTCTTCTCCCACCGCCGGGTTCGGTGTCAGGGTGACCGGGTCGAACAGCACCCGCCGGGCGGCCTGCTTGCCGGGGTCGGAGGTGGTGTCGTCCATGTCGGACTGTCCGCGCATCAAGGTCTGGGCGATGGCAGTGGAGGTGGTCTTGTCGAAGTGGGGCAGGAAGCAGTCGATGGAGTTGAGCACTTCGTTGCCCGGGATGCGTCGGGCCAGGGGGGTGCGGACCATCCGGCCCAGCAGCTGGTGGACGTAGGTGGCGTCCTTGTAGGTGCGGAAGGACATCAGCACCTCCGCCCTGGGGCAGTCCCATCCGGTGGAGATCGCCTCCATGGCCAGCAGCACTCGGATGTGCGTGGTTTCCTGCACTCGCTGCGGGGCAATGTAGTTGACGATCTGGCCAGGCAGGTGCCGGTCGGTGTGGGTGCCGAAGACGTGGGCGATGTCCTGGGGCCGTAGCTCGGGCCACTCCTGGTGGATGACATCCAGGATTCGCGAGAGGTGCTCGTCGCTGGGTTTGTCGGCGACCTGCACGACCAGTAGCGGCACCACCGGGTCCGCCTCTCCCTGCTCGGCGGCGTAGGCGGCCCAGGCCCTGGTGGAAGCCTTCGTGCGGGCCACGGCCTCGCGCAACAGCGTGGTGTCGAAGGCGCCGGCTTCCTCGGGGATGGTGAGGACCACATCGTCCTTGAGCAGCCCGGAGGCCTGCACGAGCGCGGGGTCGACCTGCACGGGGGAGAGCGCGTCCCGGTCGGTGGCGTGGGCCATGGCCTGGGTGAAGCGTTCCACGGTGGCGGAGATCCCGAGCACGATCGGCATGGCCGGGGCCAGGGCGGTGCCATTGATCAGGCGCTGGACGATGGTGGCCCGTTCCTGGTCGTTCTTCTTGGTGGTCTTCATGCCCCGGTGGGCCTCGTCCAGGATGAAGTACAGGGTTCGTCCGGGGGTGGCCACGGTATTGGCGATGACGTCGTAGATGGTCCGCTGGGCCATGTCGGGGGCGGCCATCACCGGGGTGGCGGCGTTGGTGGGGTCCTGGGCCCCGCGCACCAGGCGGGCGCCTTCGCGCAGCTTCTGGGCGTTGAGGAAGTACACCTGCCCGGGGGCGAAGGTGGTCTCGGCGAAGGAGTTCTCCACGGTGCGCAGCCGACCGTCGAGCTCGGAGGAGGCGGCATGGATCCGGGCGCGGGACTGATCGTTCAGGTCCGGGTCGTCGGAGAACCAGAGCACGGTGGCCCCGGGGTCGGGGGCGATATCTTCGGTGTACTGGTCGGAACCGAAGAACAGGGCCTCGATGATGGCCGCGGCCATCACCGTCTTACCGGCCCCGGTGGCCGCGGCCAGGGAAAACTGGGACAGGACGCCGTCGTCCTGGTAGTTCTTCCTGGCCCGATGCAGCCGGTTCAGGACCTGCTCGACAGCCTGGGCCTGGTAGTCCTTGAGGGTGTAACGCATGGGGTCAGGCCCTCCGGTTGATCTGGAAGTTGTGCAGGTAGGACTCGTACAAGCGCACCGCGGTGGTGTGTTCAGGCAGCTGCCGGGCCACGGACTGGAAGGCCACCTCGGAGTCGGTCACGATGAACGCCATCCCCACCTGGGGGTCAGCCTGTAGGGCGGCCAAGAACTCGGGGGCGTGGTCCATGTCCTCAAGCACCCCGTAAGCCTGAGCCACATCCCAGCCTCGTTCCGGAAGGCTGGAGATGATGCGACCGCGAGAGCCGGCCTTGAGCCAGAGCATCGGCGCAATCCGGGCGAAGGCACGGTTGCGACGCACCTGCCGGGGCGCCTCATAGGTCAGAGTGAAGAACGCCGCGTTCTCCTCGAAGCCATCGGCCATGGGGAACTCGTCAGTGAACTTGTACTCGCCCTTGATCGGGTCGCCAGCCGGGGTCTTGCCCGTGATGGCCGCAGTGACGCGGGGCTTGGTCACGTAGTCGCAGATGCCCCACTGCTCCCACTCCGCATCCCCGGGACGAAGCCCCTTCTTCCGCAGGCCCTTCTGCTCCTCAGCAGACACCTCATTATTCGTCACGCTGATGCACTGACGACGCCCACCGTCCTGCTTGTTCAGGCGCATGACAGCGTGAGCGGTTGTTCCAGAGCCTGAGAAGAAGTCCAGGACGACCGCGTGAGGTTTTTCTTGGATGAAAAAGCGTAGAGCATCCTCAACGGCATAAAGAGACTTCGGGAATGGGAAAGCGCGACCGGGAAGGAGGGAGCGCAGGAAGGTAGTTCCATATTCGGAAGCATTATGACTGGCAATCTTCCACTGCGTAGGTGCCATGCGGAAATTGAAGGAGCCGCCAACCGCCTCTACAGTGAGGGAGCCGTCGGGTTCATTTCCGATAACCTTGAACTGGCCATTCAGGACACTGGCGTAAGCCCCATCTGGGAGATAGTTCACCACATATCCGTAGTGGGTTTCGCGACCCAACCGCACGCGACCCTGCTGTTGGCGGACCATCAGTTCGTCGGCCCCGACCTGCCACCTACCCTCAGACCCGTCGCGACGGATCGGCAACACCGCCTTGAGCCCCCTAATTGGCGGAGCCTCCGAAGACTCCCGAGGTATAGGCGCGCCCACCGACACAATCTTTCGCGACTCAGGGTCGACATAGATCGGGTAAAAGCCATTGGGCCGGTCCTGGCGCCTGGAGTTTGATCCCCGCCTCATCATGGACGTCCAGCCCGGGTCGTTCTTGGGAGTTACGGTGGCGGAGGAAGTGGACGCGCCCGTATCCCACTCGCTAGTCAGGGGCAACCTGGATGGGGACGCGCGCCCCAGCATGAGGAAGTAGATATATTCGTCGGTGCGGCGGAAGTACCCATTTCGAGCAACACCCTTAGCATTCATGGCCGAAGAGACCATTTGAATCCGTGCTTCCGGGAACGTCTGCTCTAGGAGCATTCCGAGGCGGAGGTATTCCTTCTCGTCGATGGTGACGATCAAGACGGAGTCCTCGGGATTGAGGAGTTCACGGGCAACCTGGAGGCGGCGTTCCATGAAGGACAGCCACTTGGAATGACGGTAGTCGTCGTCAGCCTCGACGTAGTCGTTGTTGTACTTCCAGTCCTTCGCCCCGGTGTTGTAAGGCGGGTCAATGTAGATGCAGTCCACCTTGTGGCGGTGGGTGTAGGTGAGCATCTCGAGGGCGTGGAAGTTCTCGGCGTTGATGACCGTGTGGAACGGCTTGTCCGGCCCGCCGTTCTCCACGCGGCCTGTCTCGACCAGGCCCGGGTAGATCGGGTCCTCGAAGCGGGCGACGACCACCAGGTCCTCGATTGCTGCTGTTGAGGTGGCCGGCTCGCGAACCTCGGCGTCGATGTCTGCTTCGGTCAGGTGGGCTTGCTTGCCGTCTGGGGTGCGTTCGATGTCGGTGACGACCCAGTGTCGGGTGTCCCCGATGGTGAGGGTCCCCCGCGGGGGCAGCACCCGGACGGTGTCTCCGCGGCGTACGGGTCGGCCGGGCAGCTCCACAGCTTCGGGCTGGTGACGCTCAAACACAAGACCGAACTGGCTGCGCTGGGTGAGCTGGCGGAACTCAGCTTCCAGGTCTGCGGCCAGCTGTGGGTCGGTCTTGCGGGCCTGGGCGAGCAGGTCAGTCAGTCGAGACACGGGTGTTCTTTCTCTGGGCCGAGTGGCATGGGGCGCTGTCCGCGCTAATCCTGCCCATCCTAGGGACCGGGGATCTCGTGCCGAGCAGGGGCTTCACGCGAGCTTAGGATCAGCTGCGATGCGACTTCCCATCGCGTCATCCACTCGAGCAAGGAACTCGCCCATGTCACGACGCTCTCTGGCTTCTCTGGCCACTGCCGCTGCTTTCGTCGCCACCGCTGTCCTGGGGGGTGCGGGACCGGCGGCAGCCGGCACCACGTATTCGGCCCCGTTGCGCACGGCTGTGGCGTCGTTGCCGGTGGCGGCGGAGAAAAATGCCGGCTATGACCGGGCCGCCCAGTTCGGGGACTGGAAGGATGCGAACAGGGACTGCCAGAACACTCGGGCGGAGGTGTTGATCGCAGAGTCCAAGACCACCCCGAAGTTCACGACGGCCCGTAAGTGCACGGTGGCCACGGGCAAGTGGGTGAGCAGCTGGGATCTGCGTACGCACACGTCTGCATCGACGGTGCAGATCGATCACATGGTGCCCGTGCATGAGGCGTGGGGCTCGGGAGCTCGGTACTGGACCAAGGCCAAGCGGGTGGCGTTCTACAACGACTTGGGGGATGCCCGGTCGCTGAACGCGCAGACCTCGGCGTTGAACTCGGCCAAGCAGGCCCGCGGTCCGGAGCAGTGGCTGCCGCCGAAGAACCAGTGCAAGTACATCGCTGACTGGACCGCGGTGAAGATCCGCTGGGGGTTGAAGGCTGACGCCACGGAGAAGGCGTTCTTGGTGAAGAAGGCCGCCTCCTGCACGAACACCACCCTTAAGGTGACCCGGTACTGAGGCTGCATGGCCGCAATGGTGCCCGTCCCCTACTCGTTGACGGCTGAAGGCATGGGCATTGGTCTGTACGGGGGCTGGCTCGAGGACTTGTGTTCGTACGCATGTCTGTCAGCGCCACCCCTCTCCTGGAGCTTGCCGAGAGTCGAGGCGTCTGCTTCCTGCTGCGAGCCCGTCGGCTACCCCCGCCACCCTGTCCAGAGGTCTCGAGGCACCCGCCGTATGGGGCTTCTGCCGTCTTGAGCAGGCGTGGTCCTGGAGCTCCGGTCGTCCGGAGAGCGCGAACCTGCTACGGGGGTCTTACCTCGCGGCAGGGGACCGCTTCACCGTGCGGGTCGGGGTGTCGTTGTCGGCATTGGGAAGGTGGCGGTGCAGGACGCGTGGAGTCGGGGCGGCCCGCGGCAGGAGGCCCGGAACGCCGGCCACAAACGACCGTTTGCGGCGCTCGAGGGGGAGTGGTGGCTGACTGTCAAGACGCGGCGAAGATCGCACGCGACTCGTGAAGGGCAGTTCCTTGGAGGGCTCTGGGGCGGAGAGTGTCAGACGACTCAGCTCCGGTTGGACTCGATCCATCCGTGGCGGCGTACGCCGGCGTCCTGCCGTGTGCCGCGGCCGACCACGGTGAATCCCGCCGTGATCAACAGGCGGGAGAGCCCATCGACCGGCCAGTGCCACGCCGTGGTGACGGCGTGGTCGAAGGCCTCCACCTGGTTTGACGCGAAGAAGCCCAGCAGCAGTGACCCGCCAGGGCGCAGCGCCTGGTGCGCGCGCTCCAGGAGGGCAGGCATCTCCACCGGCGGCGTGTGGATGATTGAGTACCAGCCCAGGATCCCGTTGAAGGCGGCTACGGGCAGGGTCTGGAACGAGCCCGGCTCCACGCGTACCTCCGGGTGGGTGCGGTGTGCGTGGGTCACGAACTCTTCGACCGGCTCGATGCCCGTCACCTCATGGCCCAGCGAGGCCAGGTGCGCGGTCCAGTGGGCCGGTCCGCAGCCGACGTCGGCCAGAACCCCATCCACCCGGTCGGCCCAGGCTTCGACCAGGAGCCTGTCGTCCTCGGCCACGGCGTCCATGGTCCCCAGCAGCTCCGTGTACTCGGCCGCGCGGGGGCCATAGGCGGCCGGGCTGGTGGAAAGTCCTTCCCGGGCGGCGTCGTCAGGGGTCACCGCTGTTCCTCCGACGGCGCGAGGAGCTGCCAGAGCTCGTGGTCCTGCCAGCGGCCGGCGATCCGCAGGTACTGCGGGGCCAGGCCGTACCGCTGGAACCCGTGGTGTTCCAGCACGCGGCGGGAGGCGTGGTTGTGGGGGAGGGTCTCGGCCTGCACGCGGTGCAGGCCGAGCTCGTCGAAGGCGATCTGCAGGGCCTGCCCGACGGCGGCGGTCGCCACGCCGCGGCCCGTCGCCTCGCGGGCGACCCAATAGCCGAGTGAGCAGAACTGCCCGGCCCCGCGGACCACGCTGGCGAGGGTGAGGCGGCCGAAGATCGAGCCCGCCGCGTCGGTGATGAGGAACGCGTAGGAGCGGTCCGCTGCACGGTCGTGCTCTGCCTGTTCGAGGGCCTCGCGTTGGCCGGCTTCGGTGAACCAGTGGGTGGGGCGCTCCGGCTCCCACGGGGCCAGGTGCGCGCGTTGGCTCCGTGCCAGGGCGGCGAGGGCCTCGGCGTCGTCGAGGACGGCAGGGCGCAGACGGACGGGCATGGATCGAGCGTAGCGACCGTGATCCCGTGCGCTGGTCAAGCGAGGGGCAGGAGGAGCCGGCGTCAACCCTTCAGACCCTGACCGGCGTATGAATCAAATTGGCGCGTTTCTGAAATCTTCGTTGCATCTCGACACCTGTGCTGTCAAGAGGTGAGGCGCTAGAACGTGTATGAATCAAATTGGCGCGTTTTTGAAATCTTCGCTGCATCTCGACAGCTGCATCTCGACAGTTCAGGTGCCATAACGCGAGCGGGAAGCCCGCGGGAAGAGCGGGAGTCGAGCGCCTCCACCCATCGGGAAATCCTGAAGGACGGGGAAGAAAGAAAAGCGAGATATTGCCCTCTGGAATGGGCTGATTCGCTCGGGTAGCCTCCTCCTCTCGACTCCGTCTCGCTGAGGAGGCTACCCGACGAGTCAAGTCCATGGAAGGGGGTAGCGGGGTGATCTGCCTTCCACATGATTGTGATTTTACGGCAGGGGGTACCGGGAGGCGATCAGAGGGTGGGGTGCGTCGGCGAGGCGGGGGGAGGGACATCGGCGGCGCGGGCGGGCCTTATGGGCAGTGAACGAGTGTCGTCGGCCCCGTCGTCGGGGCCAGAGGGTGAGGCCGTAGATGAGCGTGGACATGGAGCCGCAGATGGGTGTGGGCACGGCGCAGGCCGGCGCGCATCAGGAGGTCGACGAGGGGCTCAGGGTGCTGGCCCCTCAGCCGCAGCCGGCGAAGTTCCTCGGGATCGGATCAGGACTGGTCGCCGCCGGCGCGCTGGCCGCCGGCATGTTCGCCGCCACCGACCCGGCCCTGGCCTACACGGTGGCCGGCGGTGGTGCCGGCGTCTCGACGGCATCCCTGGTGGTGGCCGAGCGGGCGCGGCAGCGGGCGGAGATCGCCGACCACTTCACCGAGCAGATCTGCCCGGTGATGATGATCCGCCCGCGGCCGTCCCGGGCCGCGGTGAAGCTCTCCCGCTGGCGTGGGGGGTTCATCGGCCTGCCCCAGCAGGTGCAGCTGACCTACCACGCGAGGGTGGTGCCGGACCCGGAGTGGCTGAAGTCCCTGGCCGAGGTCGCCTCGGTCAGCCTCGGGGCCAAGTACAAGGTGGAGGCCCACCTGCCGCGCAAGCGCCGCGTGGTGCTCGGTGCCGTGGGGGCCGAGCAGGTGGAGAAGACCGACCCGACCGTGGACCGCGCATCCCGGGTGGTGCGGGACCTGCTGGGCGAGTCCGCCCGCGTGAAGGTCGAGCTCAACGACGACGGCGACGCGACCCGCATCGAGGTCGCCCACGAGCAGGGCAGCAACATGGCCATGGCCTCCAAGCGGCTGCGCGTGGAGCGGGTCCTGGCCACCCGCGTGCCCGGAGACTGGGTGCCGGAGTGGAACCTCGTGGAGGACACCGTCGTGTTCTCCGCCCGCGAGCCGATGCCCTCCCTGGTCCTGCCCCCGCCGGAGCATTCCCCGCTGGTGCGCACCCACGCCGACTACCGAGATTTCCAGATCCCTCTGGGTGTGGACGAGGACGGCGAGCAGCTCTCCTGGCACCCCCGCAAGCAGCCCCACATGGTGGTGGTCGGCACCACCGGCTCGGGCAAGACCGTCGTGGAGCAGAACGTCGTCCAGCGCCTGACCCAGGCCGGCTGGAAGGTCTGGGTGATCGACGGCAAGCGGATCGAGTTCATCGGCCTGCGGGACTGGCCGAACGTGGAGCGGCTGGCCTCGCGCATCGAGCACCAGGTGAAGCTGATCGAGGACGCCCACGACCTGATGAACGAGCGCTATGCGCTGATCGAGGCCGGCAAGGCGACCTCCGCCGACTTCGAGCCCGTGGCCCTGATCGTCGACGAGGCCACCACGCTGCTCGAGGCCGCCGACGACTGGTGGGCCGAGGTCAAGCCCAAGGGTGGATCCTCCAAGTCCGCGGTGCTCAAGCGCCTGGGCAACATCGGACGCCTGGGCCGCTCGGCGAAGATCCACATGCTCATCGGCCTCCAGCGCGCGGACACCCGCTTCATCTCCGGTGAGTTCCGCGACAACCTCGGCATGCGCGTGGCCATGTCCCGCCTCAGCCCCGACGGCGCCAAGATGATGTGGGACTCCTACGTGGTCGGCACCACCATCCCCCGGCACATCAAGGGCCGCGGCATGGCCCTGAACTCCGCCGGCGTGCCCGTCATGATCCAGACCATCTACGCCCCCAACCCCGACCCGGGATCCGACGACTACGACCCCCAGCGCGTCGCCGCGGTGCGCCCCCGTGAAGTCGTGCACAAGAAGATGCTGGTGGAGATCCTCGAGCCGGTCACGGTGGGCCTGGACGGCGCCGAGAACCCCACCAGCTACGCCGACTACATGGACGCCCGTGTCTACGAGGCCCCCGACCAGCCCCAGGTGCAGCCGGCCACCGCGCCCGCCGCCAGCGCGGCCGTCCCGGCCGGCGCGCTCGCGGCCTTGCAGTCCCTGAACACTGCTCCCGCCTCTGCCGCGGTCGAGGAGCGCCCGACCGGGCGACCCTCTCCGGCTGTGCTGGCCGACCCGAGCCGCCCGGTGATCGCCGAGCGCAAGCACGTGCCCTACGTGCCCGACGACGAGCAGGACCTCTTCGAGGGTTACGGCGAGCCGGTGGAGTCTCCGGCCGAGGAGTTGCAGGCCGGAGACCTGATCCAGATCGACCCCGACTCCGAGACCTGGGCGGTGCTCGCCGAGGACCCCCAGGAGGACGAGGCCGGGATCTACCTGGAGTACATCGAGCGCGACACCGGGGAGGCCGGCGGCATCTCCGTGGCCGCCACCGAGATGCTGCCCACCCGGCACGTCGAACACGAGGAGAGCTGAGATGAGCGCGAACACCAACGGCACCAGCGACGGCACCGACATCATCTGGATCGCCCTGGCCGGCATGTTCTTCCTGGGCACCGGCGCCTTCACCGCCTGGGCCGCCAGCGCCATGAACTCCGTGCGCCAGAGCCTGCTGGAGATCGGCCTGCTCGTCCCCGCAGACCAGGCCGCCTTCGAGCTCGCAGACACCGGCGTCGGCGTCAGCCTCCCCCTGGTCCTGGGGGCCGGCGCCGTGCTCGTGGGCATCGTCATGATCGCCGCCTATCGGGCCGCCAGACGCCGGGCCCGCGGCCTGGACGACTGACCTGACGGACTCGTCAGCAGCTAGGGACATGTCGCGGAGAGCCCGGCCTTGTGGTCAGTGAAGGCGCCCGTGCAGGGCGGATGGATCGGACCAGGAGGTTGGCATGTGCAGGGCTCAGGGCGAGGCGGGGTGTCCCCACGGACGTCGATGCCCCCCGAACGCAACGGCACGGGATGCCGCGCTGAAGCGTCGACGGGAGAACCGGGCGATCGGACAGCAGATCGCCCGATGGGCCAAGGCCGAGGGCAAGGCTGACGAGCTGGCCGAGCTGAAGAGGCAGCGCAAGCCCATCAACGAGATCAAGGAGTGGGCCGGCCAGGCCGGTGCCCCGGAAAGCGTCTTCGCCCGCGCCGCGGGCCCGGCCAAGAAGGGATGGGAGGCGGCCAAGACCGAGCTGCGCAACGACCCCAAGGCCCCAGCCCGCCGCGCCCCGGCCCGCGGGGGAGCGTCGGCCGCCGCAGCCGCCGGCGGAGCAGGAGGCGTCGGCGGCGGCGGAGGTGGGGGCGCTGGCGGCGCCGGAGTGGCCGGTGGCGGCGGAGCCGTTGGCGGCGTCGCGGTCGCCGGTGCGGGCGGCGGCGCAGGCGCAGGCGCCGGCCGCGACCACCGCACCCCGACCCCGGCTCCCGGCTCGGCTTCGACGGGCGCTCGCGGGTCGGAGTGGTCGGAGTGGGAGGACCAGTGCGGCGAGGAAGAAGCCGCCCGTGTGGCGCTGCTGGTGAAGCGGCAGGGGCGCACCGCCGAAGAGCGTCAGCTGATGCGGATGGACTCGGCGCGTGAGGGCGCGCCGGTCGCGGGCAAGGGCGTCAACGACATCAAGCGTCTGGTGTGGGACGACGGCGCGTGCGGCTACTTCAAGCCCTACGACGAGCTGGACATGGACATCGCCGAGTCCTATGGCCACGACGGCCGGCTCCAGCCCACCCATGAGGCCGCGGCCTCGCAGTTCGCCCAGGCGCTGGGCCCGAAGTACGCGGCTCTGGTGCCTCCGGTGGCCCTGGTCAAGTACGAGGGCCAGTGGGGGTCCATCTCCTATGGAGTCCCCGGGGGGCCGATGCGGACAGAGGCGAACGTGATGCACATGGCGGCGCACCACTCCGATCAGGCCAGTGATCTGGCCTTCTTCGACTGCCTGATCGGGCAGGTCGACCGCCACGGCAGCAACGTCCTGATGGATCGCCGTGGCCTCTCGGCGATCGACAACGGATTCGCCTTCACCGACGGCGTCGGCGGCGTGAACGCCTCGATGTTCGTCGACGCGCGCTCCCAGCACCCGCAGGCCCGCGCGACCACTCGGGAGGAGAAGACGATCCTGGCCCGCTTCCTGGACTCCGAAGACGGCCTGGGCCTGCGCGGCACGATCGAGGAAGGCCGCTTCCACGAGGTGCGCCGGCGGGCACGCCTGATGCAGAGCAAGGGTCGGATCCTGCGTCTGTCGAATCTCTACGAGCGCTGATAAACTGATACAAGATCAACATAAGGAGATCTGATGTTCACCATCACCATCCATCACCTGGACGGCCCCTCCGGCCTCCAGCGGCACGTCGGATACGTGCACGTTGACGGGGAGGACGTCCAGATCCATGACCCCGAGGGGCACCTCGACCTCGAGCTGCCCACGCCCACCGTCGACGACCTCGGCCGCGGCGAGCGCCGGCGCGCCACCTACGCCCAGGACCCCGTCGTGTGGGCCTACAACCTGCCCGCCCTGCTCCGCGGGCCCTACGTGCTCGCCCAGCGTCATGACCAGACGCCGGACTGGGTCGAGCAGCTTCTGGAGCAGCCGCAGGCGCCTGCCGCCGGCTCCCCTGGTAGCGCCGAGCTCATCGCGCAGCTCATCGCGGGCAGCTCCGCAGCCAAGGAGGCCGCGGCAGATCCGGCATGACCGGCCGCGGCGATCGCGTGCGGATGAGCTCGCGGGCGCAGCTTGGGCCTGCGGATCGGACAGGGACGTGTCGCGGAGATGCAGCATGAGCTGCTGCTGAACCGACCGCGAAAGACGCTTGTGCGGTAGGCGGGGGACGTGTATGGTTAGACACGTAGCGGGCCCCATGAGGGGGCCTGCACCCCTCACCGAAGGAGCGCCCCATGGGACGCATCGCCCACCGCATCTACAACGTCTACGGCCCGGACAGCGCCGACATCGACTGCCTCTGCCCCCTCTGCGGCAAGGCCGACTGCGTCTCCATCACCCAGGACGAGGCGGACGCCCTGGACGCCGGCCAGCCCGTCCACGAGGTCCTGCCCCACCGCACCAAGGTGAAGCGGGAGCGGATCATCTCCCAGATCTGCCCCGACTGCCAGGCAAACCTCTTCTGACCTCCCCGCCACGGCGGCCCCCCTCACTGGAGGGGGGCCGCCGTCGTCTCATGCGCCAACGCTCCAGCCCCGGGCCAGCAAGACACCCGCGGAGCCGGGGGGACGCGCACACGGGGGCAGCACCGCCAGGGCCACCCATGGTCGCAGCGTCGGCGGCCCCGTCCACTCGACGGCGACGCCGACACGCGGACGTCCCGGCCCGGCCGGCCCGGAGCGAACGCGGCCGCGAGCGCGGGTCGGCCGGGGACGTGTTGTGGAGATGTGCTGCCGGCGGCCGCGGCTGCTTCAGCTCGGGGCGCCGGCGGCCGCGGGTCCGGGGAATGTCCCCGGCGTGGTCGTTGGGTCGACAGCGATTTCCGCGGGAGGTGGGCCCTCTGGCGGCTGAGTCGGGCAGGATGAGCGGAGAGTGCCGGCGGCGTGGATCGGCGCCAGATCGAGTCCCGGGGGTTCTCTCGGCAGGAGGGTAGATGGCAGGCGATGAGCAGGCGTCGGCGGAACGAGCGGAGCGGGCCTCCCAGCTCAAAGCTCGCGGGAGGTGGCTGGCCGCGTGGGGGGCCATCTTGGGGGCGAGCTTTTCCGCTCTGACGACGGTGAGCGTGCTGGCCACGGGGGACGACAGCCTGGGATTCTCAGCTCCGCCGCCCCCTGGAGAGGAGCCTGCGATGTCGCCTCAGCTGCGCGGGCTGATCGTCCTGGCGTGGGTGTTCTTCGTGGCCGTGCTCCGTGCCCTGGTGTCGACGCGGCAGGCTGGCAGGGCGCGGTCCAACTGGGCGTATGCGGCGGCCGCCGTGGCCATCGTGCCGCCGGCGGCCGGGATTTTCTTGCACAGTCCGGTGGTCGACTCGATGGGCGCGTTGGGGTTGCTCGTGTCCTCTACGGCCATCTTCGGTGGCCTCTTCTGGCAGGACGAGCTGACGCTCCGTGCTGAGCGCCTGGAGGATCAAGCTGCGGAGGAAGCCGAGCGGAAGAGGAGTCAGCGCGAGGCGGACCTGCGTTGGTACGAGCAGGAGTTGAGCCGCGTGGAGGGCAAGCTCGAGGAGATCACGAGCAGGGAGGCGGAGCGCCGCGGCATGTGGTCCTTCTGGCGGCGATGACTGCCGCGTCATCCACGCATGTGGGAGACCGGCGTGCCGTGGATGTCCGCCGGCAGAGCCGCGGCCGAGGGTAGGCGGCACGGCGCCGGCCTGCGTGTTACGCCCGGGGGTCCGCGAGCGCGGGCCGGGCGGGGACGTGTCGTGGAGATGGGCGGCCGGCTGCTTCAGCCCGGCCGGCCGGGCTGCCGCGGCTGCGGGAGCTGGAGGTTCGGGGCATGTGTCCCCGGCACGGCTGCGGGGCGGGCGCGGAGCCGCGCGGGGCCTGCTCGGCCTCGGGGGCCGGGGCAGTCCGCGAGCGCGGGTCGGCCGGGGACGTGTTGTGGAGGGCGGCCGGCTGCCGCCGGTGGTGCAGCGGCGGCCGGCGCCGCGTGCTGGATGGGCCCGAGCTCGGCGCCATGTCCCCGCCTTGCGGCGGGCCCCGGGGCGAGCGGGGGTAGGTCTCTGTCCCTCGTGAGCGCCGGGGGCTCGGCGGCGGGGTTAGTAGGCCGGTGTGGCGAGGACGGGGCTGGGGATGGGGCTGACGAGGTGCGGGCGCTCGCGGGTGTGATCGGCGGCCCGGCTTGCTCGAGCCGGCGGGTCAGCGAGCGCGTGCTGCGGGGGACGTGTCGCGGAGATGGGCGGCCGGCTGCTCCGGCTCCAGCTGCTGGGTGCCGCGGTGGGTGCGCGGGGTGGGAGGGGGACGCCGCGGCGGATCTCGGCCGGGGGCGGCGGGTCTCTGGCGTTGGTCCTCGCGCCGTCGGGGCCGGATGCGCGCGGAGGGCGCCACGGCTGCAACCGTGGCGCACTCCTAGAGGTGTCCCGCTCTTGAATCGAAGGGAAAAGCGGCGGGGCCTCCTGGCGCCAGTCTAGAGACGACGCCGAGGGAGCCTCTGCCCGTCCTGGCGCTGGAGGATCTGGGTCAAGACTGCTGGGGCCGGCCGCGGTGCAGGGCCAGGGAGCCTGGCCGCGAGCGCGGGCCGGGCGGGGACGTGTCGCGAAGGGACGCTGCCGGCTGCGCGAGCTCGAGCTGCCGGCCGCCGCGGCTGCTGGAGCTGGGCGTCCGGGGCATGTCCCCGGCACGCCGCGGGGTCTGGAAGCGATGCGTGGGGGCTGGTGGCACGGGGCGGGGCCGGTGCGCGGCCGCGGCGGGCGTGCTCGGGGTGGCGGGAGGCCTGGGTCTATGGGCGCTTGGGGTCCGCAGGCCGAGCAGCCTCTGGATGGCGGGCCGGGCGGGGACGTGTTGCGGAGGGACGCTGCCGGCTGCGCGAGCTAGAGCTGCCGGCCGCCGCGGCAGCTGGAGCCGCGGGCCCGGGCCATCTCCCCGACACGGTCCGCGGCGGGGCCCTCGCGGCCGGCAGCCGAGAGCGCGTGGGGCCGCCGACGGCTGGAAGCTCAGCAAGGGGGGAGGGCGCGGAGACGGCGGCACGGGAGGGCCCCGCCGTGGGGGCGATGTCTGGGCCGGCGACCGGCGGG
This sequence comes from Micrococcus luteus, assembly GCF_022664405.1. Taxonomy (NCBI): domain Bacteria; kingdom Bacillati; phylum Actinomycetota; class Actinomycetes; order Micrococcales; family Micrococcaceae; genus Micrococcus; species Micrococcus luteus. The sequence goes on from NZ_JAKRLB010000029.1 coordinate 22,255, forward strand.
GACGTGTCGTGGAGGGGCAGCCAGCTGCCGGCGCCGCGCTGCGAGCTCGCGGTGCCGCGGAGACAGCGGCAGCCGCCGCGGGCGGACGGCCCCGCCCGCATCGTGCGGGCGGGGCCACCGGGGGTGTGGGCGCTCGCGGCCCGGGCGGTCAGCGGCGGGGCCGCCGCAGTGCGACGACCCCGCCGAGAGGGAGAGGGGATCAGGCCGTGGCCGGAGCCTCGGCGGTCCCGCGGGTGCTGGCCCGCTCCACGGCGGAGCCCTCCCGCACGCTGGCGGACTCCGGGGGCTGCATCAGCGGCACGGCGCGGAACAGACGTCCCACGCCCTCGTACTCGGCGTCGATCGTGGGGAGCTGATCCCGACGGACCGGCATCAGAATGCCGTGCGCCCACTGGCCGTGGACCCACGCGACGGGTTTGCCCGAGTGGTTGGTGTCCGGGTCGAACGTGAGCACCTCCCCGTCGCTGGTGTACCGCGCCGTCACGTCGGCCAGCGCCTTGACGTACTTCGGATTGACCGTGAACGTGCCCTCCTCGAGCGCACCCCGCGGCTGGGTGTGCAGGCGGAACAGGGAAGCGATCTTCGGATACTCGTCCGCGCCCGCGTAGTTCTTCAGCGGCACCGTCTGCACCTGCCCGTTCGCCGCGTGGACGGTGAACGTGACGGTGTCCTCGTCGGCCGTCAGCTCCACCGTGCCGTCCTTCTTCGCGGCGCGGAGCACCGGGAGCAGAACCTTCAGCCCCGAGCGATGCAGGCGCACCGGCGGCAGGCCCGCGCCGTGCGCGGGCGCCTCCAGGGCGTACTCGGTCAGCGTGCGGGCGAGCTGGTAGCGGTCCGTGCTGTAGGCGATCAGGCCCTGGTCGGTCACCTCCAGGGGGACCGTGGTCAGGCAAGCCCCGACCGGCTCGTCGGCGAGGCGGGCGGGGTAGGAAGCGACATCGAGACCGCGGAGCAGCTGGCGGGCGTTGAACGTGAACATGAGAGCCTCCAAGGCTAGGGGTGCAGGGGGCCGGTTGCCTCCCGCTGAGTCAAACCATACACGCGTTGTGGTGTGGCCGCAATCGGTTATGTGGTGTTTGTCTGGTGAGGGTGTGGTGGTGTGCTGGCGGGGTTATGGCATGGGCGGGGGTGGGGGCTGCGCGGGGTGCCGGCCCGCCCGGCCCCGCCGGCCCGCCGCCCCTCGGCCCCCTGGCCC